>JBFLYJ010000073.1:0-10416 GCA_040756635.1 Nitrospirota bacterium | reverse complement strand
GTCTGAAAAACTCACCGAGGACTACATAACAGGGAGGTTTGGATAATGCCCGTCAGAGGCAGCGAACTGGAAAATCTGAAGGAACTGCTTCTTAAAATGGCGGCCCTCGTCGAGACGGCAATAAAAAAATCCGTGGACTCCCTTGTTGAAAGAGAACCCGCACTCGCGCGCCAGGTAATAAATGAGGACCAGCAGATAAACGCCTTTGATGTAACAATCGATGAAGAGTGTGTCCGTCTGCTTGCTCTGAAACAGCCGATGGGCAAAGACCTCAGGTTTATTACGACCGCCATGAAGATAACAACTGATCTGGAGCGGATCGGGGACAATGCCGTAAATATTGCCGAACGAGCGCTTGAGCTGAATCAGGAAGCGCTCCTGAAGCCGTACATTGATATCCCCCGCATGTCCAGAATAGTGCAGGGTATGGTGCGGAATACCATAGACGCCTTTGTGAATGAAGACGCCAGGCTGGCAAGAGACGTAATAATTCGGGATGATGAAGTAGATGACCTTAATGAGCTGGTATGGAAGGAGCTGATGTTAATAATGACCGAGGACCCGTCTACGGTTTCAAGGGCTGTTAAGATTACTTATGTTTCCAAATACCTGGAGCGCATAGGGGATCATGCCACCAACATTGCTGAGACAATTGTATATATGGTTGAAGGAAAGATCATCCGCCATATGCTTCCGGACCAGCTGTGACTGTCAGAGAAAATTAATTAAGCAGGGTGTCTTGCAAATGAAAAAAGATATAACAATCCTTCCCGTCCAGCTTCCAAACTTCTCGGCTTCTTGTCTTCTGTCCATCATTCTTGTCTTTGTATTTACGGGCTGCGCATCCCAGTCTCATCTGGCGCGTGGAAAGGAGTACCTTCAGAGAAGTAAATATGATCGTGCCATAAAGGAGCTGGAACTGGCGGCCAATGAAACAGGGGACCTGTATTATTACATTGATACCTATTCGCTGCTTGGAGACGCCTATGCAAAGAACGGACAGGAAAACCAGGCAATCCCGGTCTACAGAAACGCCCTCCAGATAATTCAACTGCGTCTGCGGGAGATATCATCGGAGCGCATGGACATCAGGCGCGAGCTTAATTCAGGTTCGAAGGCGAAAGCCAGGGGCAGACAAAATGACGACATGCGTCTTGGCGACGAGGAATGGAAGTTAAAAGAGAGTGCGGATAAGATTAAAAACAAACTGCGCAATTTAACGGACTATCAATAGGGGCATGGCGGTGCTCCATGCCCCTGCATCTCCGTGCCGTATTACTAATCCTTAAACAGTTCTCCGCTTTGTTCGTTTTCGGCATCCTTTTCCGCTACCCGCGCAATGCTCATGACCTTATCGTCTTCCGCAAGGTCTATAAGTTTTACTCCCTGAGTTGCCCGGCCTATGGTCCTGATATTTGAGGCCCTGAGGCGAATCAGCTTACCGCTGCTGGCGATGATGATAATCTCATCATCATCAGTCACACGGAGGACGCCTACGACCCGTCCGTTCTTGGGAGTCACCTTTATGGTAAAAACACCTTTTCCGCCCCTGCTCTGGATACGGTATTCTTCCGCTTTTGTGCGTTTGCCAAATCCGTTTTCGGTTATCGTCAGCAGGGTGGAGTCTTTTTCCAAAACACCTACTGATACGACCTCGTCATCTCCCTTGAGCCTTATCCCCCTCACCCCGCGGGCCACCCTGCCGATCTCCCTTGCGTCTTTTTCATTAAACCTTATGGCGAGACCTTCGCGGGTGCTTAAGACAACGTCTTTTTTCCCGTCAGTGAGCATGACCCCGATCAGTTCATCATCCGGGTCGATTTTTATCGCGGCAATACCCTTGGCCCTTGGATTACTGTAGGCATTAAGCGAAGTCTTTTTGACGACGCCTTTCTTGGTCGCCATCAGGAGAAACCGGTCTTCTTTAAATTCCTTTATCGGGAACACGGCCGCAATATGCTCCCCGCTTAACAGCTGCAGCAGATTGACTACGGCCTTCCCCCTGGCTGCTCTTCCGGTCTCGGGGATCTGGTATACCTTTAGCCAGTGAAGCCGCCCCAGATTGGTAAAGAAGAGAACATGATCATGCGTGGAGGCGATAAAAAGGTCTTCTACAAAGTCCTCCTCGCGCGTCTCCATGCCGATAAGTCCCTTGCCGCCCCTGAGCTGGCTCCTGTAGAGGTCCAGAGAGTTTCTTTTTATGTATTGCTGATGGGAAATGGTCACAACCATCTCCTCCTCCTGGATGAGGTCTTCAATAGTTATTTCTTCTGCTTCGCCCGTGATTTCGGTGCGACGTTTGTCCGCGTATTTTTTCTTTATCTCGGCAAGCTCTTCCTTTATAATGTTGTCCACGAGCGCGGGGCTTGCGAGGATCGATTTGAGCCGCTCGATTTCCTTAATGGTGTTTTTATAATCCTCAACGATCTTGTCTCTCTCCAGTCCGGTCAGTCTCTGGAGCCTCATATCCAGTATCGCCTGGGCCTGGATCTTTGTCAATTTGAAGCTGCCCATCAATCCGCTGAGGGCCTCTTCCGGTGTTGCAGATTTACGTATCAGCTTGATAACGTTATCAAGATTATCGAGAGCGATCTTCAGGCCTTCCAGGATATGGGCCTTCTCCTCTGCCTTTCTGAGTTCAAATTTTGTCTTTCTTACCGTCACTTCACGTCTGTGCTGCAGGAAGAGAGAGAGCATTTTCGGAAGAGTCAGCACCTTGGGCTGGCCGTTGACGATTGCGAGCATGATAATACCAAAGGTCGACTCCATGGCCGTGTGCTTGTAGAGCTGGTTAAGTATGACCTGCGGGATCTCGTTGCGTTTTACCTCAAGGACCACTCTTATGCCTTCCCTGTTTGATTCATCCCTGAGATCGGAAAGCCCTTCAACCTTTTTGTGCCGCACCAGCTCCGCTATCTTTTCGATAAGCCTCGCCTTGTTGACCTGATAGGGAATTTCCGAAATTATTATGCGCTGGCCTTTTGAATGTTCTTCTATGTCCACTTTGGCCCGGCTCCTTACTATACCCCTTCCCGTGGTATAAGCGTCGATAATCCCTTTTTTACCATGAATAATGCTGCCAGTCGGAAAATCAGGGCCCTTGATTTTTTTCATCAGGTCTTTCACCGTGACGTCCGGGTTGTCCAGCATCATCAAAAGACCGTCAACCACCTCTCCGAGATTATGTGGAGGTATATTGGTCGCCATTCCGACGGCGATACCGGAGGAGCCGTTTATAAGCAGATTGGGGACCTTTGCGGGAAGGACCACGGGTTCTTCTGTGGTCTCATCAAAATTAGCAGTGAAGTCAACAGTCTCCTTGTCAATATCGATGAGCATTTCTTCAGCGATTTTTGTCATGCGCGCTTCGGTGTACCGGTATGCCGCGGCAGGGTCTCCGTCTATTGAGCCGAAGTTCCCCTGACCGTCTACAAGCATATAACGCATGTTAAAATCCTGTGCCAGCCGGACAAGGGCATCATACACGGCAGAGTCGCCGTGGGGATGGTATTTCTTCAATACTTCACCGACGACGCCGGCGCATTTGGAATATTTTTTACCGGGGGTCAGCCCTTCCCTAAGCATCGCGTACAGTATCCTGCGCTGAACAGGCTTAAGCCCGTCCTTCACATCCGGCAGGGCCCTTCCAACGATTACGCTCATCGCATAATCCATATAGGAAGTCTTCATTTCTTCTTCAATATTTATCGCAAATCGTGCCATCTGTTCTCCTCGTAATAAAATAAGCGGTCAGCCAGAAACCTTTTTATGCGGATTGCTTACAGCCAAACGCTTTTTACAGATAATACTTTAGGTTTTAAGACCTAAAATTATAACATTTCCGCCCTGGAAATAACATTCGCTTTTTATCGCCGAATCATGAATTCCTTCAAAGACTTAATGTATAATTAAGAAGTGCTATTTCTTGTGAGATTCAACTGTTCCCAAAACAGCATTTTGAGATCATTTCCCGACATACATAACTATTTAATTCTTGCTAAGTCTGCTGTATCCTGTATATTTTTGCCATCTGAAATTATTAGGCCCGATAATATTAGTTGTAAAGCAGCTAGCTTCCAATGAATAATGCGATTGTTTTTTTAAGGAGAATATTAGTTGTCTTCAGCCGAGAAAACGAAACACTTTGATTCCGTAGCAGAAAACAGAGAGAAGTGGAGAAAGAGGGGAGCTTATTATCATAAAGAGCTCGAACGTTACCTCCGTTTTTTGATACCGGTCGGTTCATCTGTTATTGAAATCGGCTGCGGCACCGGCGAGACACTGGCCGCCTTGAATCCTTCAACCGGACTCGGCATAGATATAAGTGCCAAAATGATCGAGATATCCCGGAGAAAAAATCCTCATTTACGGTTTGAGGTTGGAGATATAGAGGCGCTTCATGTAGACGAAAAGTTTGATTATGTGCTTATTGACGGCACGATCGGCAGTGTTGACGATATACAGATGGCGATTAAGGAGCTGCATAAGGTATGTAAACCAGAGACGCGGCTGATCATTGTTTACTACAATTATCTCTGGGAGCCGGTCCTGAAGCTTGCTGAAACGCTCGGGTTAAGGATGGAGCACCTGCTGCAACATTGGCTTCCTCTCGAAGACATATCCAACTTATTGAATCTGAATGATTTTGAAGTCGTAAAAAAAGGTTACCGGTGCATGATGCCGGTGTATATCCCGTTAGTCTCCTCGTTCTTTAATAAAATTCTGGCAAATCTGCCCTTATTCTGGAAAATGTCCCTCTGTGAAGTGATCATTGCGCGGCCCGGGGGGGTCAGAAAGCCTCCCGAAGATGTGACGTGCTCAGTCATAATCCCATGCCGGAATGAGCGGGGGAACATAGAACAGGCTGTTAACAGGACCCCAAATATGGGCAAACATACTGAACTGATATTTGTTGAAGGCCATTCAAGCGACGGGACACTGGATGAGTGCGAAAGGGTAAAAGCCAAATATCCGGACAAGGACATAACAGTTTTGGTTCAGGACGGCAGAGGTAAAGGAGATGCTGTCAGAAAAGGATTTGACAGGGCCCAAAACGATGTTTTAATGATCCTGGATGCCGACCTCACCGTTCCTCCTGAGGACCTGCCGAAATTTTTTAATGCCATATCATCCGGTAAAGGCGAGTTTATTAATGGATCCAGACTTGTTTATCAGATGGAAAAGGAAGCTATGCGGTTTCTGAACCTGCTGGGAAATAAATTTTTCAGCAAGGCATTTACTTATCTTCTTGAACAGAGAATAAAGGACACGCTCTGCGGCACGAAGGTATTATGGAAGAGTGATTATAGAAGAATCCAGGACGGGAGGGCATACTTCGGAGAATTTGATCCTTTTGGAGATTTTGACCTGCTTTTTGGGGCGGCAAAACTTAATCTCCGGATAGTGGAAATCCCGATACGCTATCGTGAACGTACGTACGGGACGACCCAGATCAGCCGTTTCAGGCATGGGATATTACTATTGAGAATGACTTTTTTTGCGTTAAGAAAAATAAAACTAATATAACGACTTGTTATCTAAATTTATTTATACCGCGTCGGTAACTGCCCGGCATGAAAAAAATTTATAATAATTTTATATAATAGTATAAACAATTTCTAATTAGTATCAGTATTCAGTTTTAACAGCAAAGGAGATATTCAATGGGCAAATTAGCTATCATGTCGGAATTTGTGGACTTTTTAAAGGCAAGAAAGAAATGGTGGTTAACACCTATTGTCATATTCCTGGCCCTGCTCGGAGCGTTAATCATCTTTACAGAAGGGTCGGCTGTAGCACCTTTCATTTACACGCTGTTTTAAGATACGCATAAGCCATAGCAGATATGTATACCCCCGCTTTAAAGCGGGGGTATACCAAAACAAGCTGAAAAGTTTCCTTATGTTCAACTAAGCCGCACGCTGTTCCGCTATGTTATTACTTCCTGATGATATATGAAAATTCAGGCACTCTTAAAATGACAACTTTATTATTTAAGTAAGTATAGTCATATCCCGAAGATATAACTATGAAATCACAATCGTTAAGGGAAGTCGACGTTGGTCCATCAAACTCGCACGATGTGAGGTCTTTTCTCAGAAAACATAAGGCTATCCTCACAAGATTAAGACATCTCAGAAGATACCGGGGAGAGCCGGAACGACCGAATATCCTTCATATCGGGGTAACAGACAAGTGTAATATGAAGTGTCCCAATTGTCTTTACCGAAATGATAATAAAAACTTCAAAATAATCAGCGTCGACAAGGCCGCCCATCTCATAAATGAAATTGACAGCCCTATTGTTCTGCTTAGCGGTGGTGAGCCCTTACTCGGTGGTGAAATCCTTGAAACTACAAGACGCTTAGCTAAAATATCCAGAGATGCAGGCAAAATAACCGGGATCCTGACAAATGGAACGACCCTCAAGAAAGTAGTAATGAACAATTTCCCGGAATTCCGTCCCGGAAGCGGCCTCTTCTTCCAGATATCGATCGACGGGTTGAGGGATACGCATAACAGCCTCAGAGGCAATTATGACCAAATCATGGAAAATGTCCGGTTTGCCAAAGAAGCCGGCCATCTCATCTACACTAATACGGTTGTAAGCAATCAGAACATCGACCAGCTTGACGAAACGATAAAGACCATTGCTTCTTTCAGCGACAGGATGTACCTTAACCCGATTCTGTCAGGTGAGATGGACGCAGAAGATATTACGGCTCTGAAAAGGCTTGGCGATTACATTGTCAACTATCAGGACATGATGATCGGCAACAGCGTTGTCTTCGGAAAATACTTAAGGGGAGAGCTGCAGCTGAAATGCATGTTCCACAGCCTTGTCAGCATAACGCCATCCGGCAGGATAAAGTTCCCGTGCTACTGTTATGATCAGGGCGCGGAATATCTGGATTCATTTAAGGAGTTCCTGGACCGGGTAAATGATCACAGGGAATATTTTGAAAACAAATCTGCTCCTCAGTGCAGGCATTGCTATACACACTGTTTACACGAGGCACACACTTACGCAAAGTTCTACTGGCACGAAATATTCGAACAGATGAAAAGGCCCGTGTGCGTTTACAGGAAATATATCCGACCCCTCTGCGGTTTCATTTCCTGATTGAGCCGTCCAGCAAAGCAAAGAAATCAGCACGTATCTTTTCCACGTTAATACCGGTAACAACCTTGATCTCTCCGACAGTCATTGAGTGATCATATTTCCCGTTATCCAGAAAAGCGGGCCGGGGGGCTGTTTCAGCAGTGTACAAGTCCCGGGATTTCACTGCAGCAACGGCGGCCACGTCGTAGACGGGTTTAGGAAAGCCGAATCTCCTCATGATAAAAAGCCGCCATAGGTAGTCCCCGATAGCGCCCTTGCCCTTGATTCGCGCCTTGTCACGGCAATAAATCTTAAGTTTGCTGGCGGGTCTGCATACCGGCACGAGAGTGAAGTCAATGTCCGACCCGAATATGATTTGGGCGGCCAGAATATCATTCTTATCATTAAAAGTGAACCCCCCCCTGGGCCATCTTTTTCCGGCAAGCCAGATGAGTTTTACCCTGTCTTTTATCCCCGGATGTATTAAATACGCCGAAGCAAGATTGGTTATCGCGCCTATGGAAACTATCCAGAGAGGCCCTTCTGTAATTTTTTGCGCCTCTTCAATCATAAACATTGCAGCCGGGGAGTCCGCAGGGGTTTTTTTATCCCTCAGAGCTGTCTCGGCCCCGCGGAATACGGGATACCGCTTTTCCTTCCCGAGAAGTTTCAGCACATGAATTATTTCGTCATAGCTTTTTTCCATGCTCCGGTTTTTTGCGTAATGGGAAGCGGTGAAACCGAGGACATCGAGCTCCTTCGACAGCACCGCATATGTAATAGCGTACTGGTCATCGATCTCGTTTTTTGCGTCAGTGTCGATAATGATCTTTACAGACATGAAAATATTGTATAGCTTTCCACCCGGAATAATAAATAATTGTTTATGATTTTTTCCGTTCCCCGATAAGTTGTGTTTTTGGAACCGTCAATATATATTTACTATGTAGATCGTTTCAGAAGTTATATTGATAACAGATCATGATGAAAGTCAGATATATTTTTATAATCTTCCTTTTGATTGCTGTAAATACAATTGGGGCGGAAGATATCTCGATTTTTTTCTGCGAGAATTTCGAAAACACCGACAACTGGAAGACCATGGAGTTTCCCAGAGTCAAAAAACATACCGTATATTCAGTTCTGAGACAGGGGGATGAAAGTTATCTGAAGGCCGAGAGCAACGCTTCCTCTTCAGCGATTGTTTTCAGTAAATCGTTCAATGTATTTGATTATCCGAAAGTAAAATGGCGCTGGAAGATAAGCAACGTCTACTTGAAAGGTAATTCATCAGAAAAAACTGGCGACGATTATCCGGCCAGGATATTCGTCATGTTTAAGTATGATCCAGACAAGGCCTCTTTTCTGGGAAGGGTCAGACATGGACTGGGAAAGACAATTTTCGGTGTTGAGCCGCCATACAGCAGCTTAAACTATATCTGGGCAAGCACAAAAAGCGACATGAACATCATTACGAACCCTTATTCTCCTGACACCAAAATGATTGTGCTGCAGGCAGGCAGCGAAAATACCGGGAAATGGATGCAAGAGGACGTAGACATAATCCGTGACTACAGGAGGGCGTTTGGGGAGGACCCGCCTGCGACGGCAAGTATCGCCATTATGAACGATTCGGATGACACGGGAGAGCACGCGGTCTCATTTATCGACTATATCGAGGTCTACCGCTGAAGGAGGGTCGTAATTATCTGACCTGCTTTTGTGTATCGATCGGAGCGCCGTTGCAGTATATAAAGGCCTTGCACGCGGTGACGACCTTGTCAAAAAAACCGGTTGCAATCCCAACGCTCGCAAACAGCATGACGCTTACCAGAACGACTATTATGATTTTGCGGTTATTCATATTATATCCTCTATTTTACATAATGCGTTAAAATATTGTTCTGATCCCGGACAAGGGCCCCGGCCTTACGCAACTCAGCGGTAAATAGCGCTGTTCGGATAATCTTTCCTCTTCTTTATCTCGTCTCTTTCGATCGTATACTTGATATTTTTCCGGTAGTATCTCTCATAGAGCCTATAAGGGGAATAGCCCATAAAAAACAGGGTCACATAAAGCCAGTTTCTCAGGGTCGTTCTCAATACTCCGTATCGTTCCCACGCGCGCGCGTGTGTAATGATCTTGGGCTTTATAATTGCGATCTTGCCTTCCTTCTTTAATCTCCTGCCGAACTCAATGTCCTCCATCAGCGGGATGTTTTTAAACCCGTGGATCTTTTCGAAGATATCTCTTTTTACAAATATGCCCTGGTCCCCGTAAGGGATCCCTGATATCATCGACCTCAGTTCAACCACCCTGGATATAAATTTTAGCGAGTTCAGATCGGAATCGATCGCGAGCGTGAATGCCCCGCCGGCAACACCGGGTGTTTCCAGTGTATTTAAAATATGCTCTTTAAAATTGTCGGGGGGTGTTGAGTCCACATGCAGAAACCATAAAATATCTCCGGTTGCCAGCGCGGCCCCTGCATTGAGCTGTCTTCCGCGGCCTTTTTCGCCACGGATAATCTTGTCCGTATACCTGCTTGCCACTCGGCAGGTACGGTCAATGCTCCCCCCGTCTGAAACAATAATCTCGGTATTGTCTATGTTTCTCAGAGAGAGTAAAAGACCCCCGACCAGCTCCTCTTCATTAAGGGTCATTATTATTATTGATATTGTCTGCGGGTTCTGCATAGACCGGGCATTCTCAATATGAGCTTGATTAATTAAAGACCTTGTATGGATCTGATTACTATTATACCTGCATAATAGTACCAATAAATTCTTTTGTCCGGGAATTTTTAGAATTTGTGAATATGTCGGCGGTTGAGCCTGTCTCCACAATCTTACCGCAGTCCATAAATGTTATTCTGTGGGCTATTTTTTGCGCAAACCCCATTTCATGCGAGACAATTATCATTGTCATGCCGTCTTCAGCAAGCGAAGTTATAACATCAAGGACTTCGCTGATTAATTCAGGATCCAGCGCGGATGTGGGCTCGTCAAGGAGCATGATCTTGGGCTTCATAGCAAGACTTCTGGCTATTGCCACGCGCTGCTGTTCTCCTCCTGACAGCTGAACAGGATAGGAGTTTCTCTTGTGAGCAAGGCCCACCCGTTCGAGCAGGCCTATCGCGATTTCTTCCGTCTTTTTTCTGTTCAACCTCTTAGCCATCCGCGGGGCGAGCGTAACGTTGTTCAGCACGGTCTTGTGCGGATACAGATTGAAATGCTGAAATACCATCCCGATCTCGGTCCGGAGAGCGGTAAGATCGATGTCCGGGTCGGACAGTTTTTTCCCGTCAACGATT
>JBFLYJ010000072.1:0-10480 GCA_040756635.1 Nitrospirota bacterium | reverse complement strand
CAGTATAAGTTCCTTTGTCGTGACAGGTGAGACAGAGTTCGCTGTTCTGGTCGCTCCTCCAGAGAAGGGCTTCGCCATCATTGCCTTTATTGTGGACTGAATGGCAGGTTGCGCATTCCATCCTGGTGTCAGCGCCATAAAGATGGTCGGCAATAGTAGAATCAGGCGTTATCTGGGTGGACGCATCCCTGAGCTCGGTATCAGTGCCCTGTGCGGTTACATAATCAAATCCGATCGGGTGATGGTTGCCGAGGTAACCGTCCGCGCCTATCTGATATGCCGACACTATGGTTGTAGTTCCGGTGCTCATAGAGCCGGACCGCTGATCGGCATTACCCCATGAGTTGACAGCTATGCTTCCGTCATGACAGCTCAGGCAGAGCAGGGAAGTGCTGCCGGGTACCATACCCTGAGCAATAGCCTGCGAGGCCTTGGGGCCGGTTTGCGGTGCACCCGGACCGTTCTCGTACATCGTGAAGCTGGGGGCGGTATCAAGCTCATGGTTCCAGAGTGGCAGATAGTCATATGCGGCATCTGCCTGTGGGCCGGCTCCGCCGGTGGCTGTTGACAGTCTGTACGTATTGTGCGGAGCATGGCAGAAGATACATATCCTCTCAAGGCTGTCCGCAGGGTCTGCTACATAGTTCATGCCATGATGGGCTGTGCCGAGATCATGCACTGTCTGGTTGATTCCTGCTCCGGGAGTGGAATCGTTGGGGGTGAATGCCATCGCGCTGGATACAAGCAGCATTCCGGCAGCGATGCTGATTAATACTACAAGAATTTTTTTCATCCTTCTCTTCCTCCTTATTTCAATTAATTTTATCATACGTTGCTTAACTTAAATCTCAATAAGGCAGGCGGTTGCCCGCCTGCCTTATAAGAGGTTACGGCGTTGTTGATCTTATGATGCTTCCACTGCTCGTCGGCCCGACTGTTATCGTCGGGTTTGTTACTGGAGTTCCAGGTGCAGGGAATACGTACCCGGACTTAACAAACTTCAGTTTGTATATCCCGGGCTTAAGGGTACCAAGTGAGAATGTACCGCCTGTTCCGGTCAACACCGACTTAATGACGGCGTTAGTGGTGCCGTTCAGCAGCTGCACGGTCGCTGAAGCTATATTTGCTCCGCCTGCTGCAACACTCTTCTTCACTGTGCCGGAAATTGAGAAGTACGCAGGTGTCGCAAGATTCGGCGCCGTACATGTGTAGGTGCTTGTCTGAAGCTTGCTGTCAGTCGCCTTAAGGGTGACAGGGAATGTGCCTGTCGTGTTATAGACGTGACTGTATGGAACGGTGTAGTCCTTTGCAGTGCCATCACCCCAATCAACGACTATCTGCATGCTGCCATCACCGGGAAGCATGTCTCCATCAGGACCATCGTCCGTTGAAGTATTGGTAACGACCATGCCCCAGGTATTCGCATCCCATGCGCATGTGGCGTTTGCTACCGGTGGAAGATCCGGATTGGCAATTGTTACGCTCCGGGTCACGGAACCCACTGTGCCTGCTGTAATGCTAACGGTCAGCTTGATTGACTTCGCGCCGGCCGTAGCATATGTATGGCTGGCAGAAGCAGTCGTTGCTGGTCCATTATTAGCAGTACCGTCATTGTCCCAATCCCAATCGTATGAGAAGGTTGAGGCAAGGCATGTCGCGTCGCCGCTGCAGTTCACTGAAGCGACAACATTGACGGTTAACCCGTTAGCAGGAACCGAGGTTGTAAATGTTACCGGATACGATACCCCCGCTGATGCATGCATGCCCACGGCGACTGCAGAAGCCTGCGCCTGAGAAAGTGTAAAGCCGACGTAGCTGCTGCCCATAGCTGAGTCATGGCACTTACCGCATGCGTAATCAACGGTAATGTAATCGGTGGCGACTGTTTTGCCGTCACCATTGAGCCTTGTGTTAGCAGTCAGGGTAGGGTCTATCTTGAAGATATGTCCCTTTACGTCGCCCATTTTGCCCCAAGTGCCTTTCACGCCAGTCGCTGATTTGGTGATCTCACCCATGTGGCAGTCAATACAGGTGGCTCTTCCCGGCAGATGTTGTGTTGTTGCTATTTTCGTATCAGCGCCGCCTGCTGCCGCAAGGGGAGTGCCGGTTCCATGACAGCTTTCGCAAGAGACAACTGCGCCTCTTGCCTCTGCCGACAGGTTGTTGTCGGTGATTCCGAGAGCGCCTGCTACAGCATTTGTCAACTGATGTGAACGTTTATGAGGATTGTGGCAGTCAACGCAATCGAGAGATGCATGTACGCCATCGCCGTTTACTCCGACCATTTCGTTATACTGCTCGTGGTGGCCGTTGAAGTCGTTAGCTGTTGAAGGCGCGCCGTTGTTGAGGTACTCGGCATTCATGTCTCCACTGCACTCATCGTTCTTGCTTCCTGCATTTGTCACAGTGGTATTGGTTGCCCTGATATGGCACTTTCCACAAACGTCCTTAGATGTGTTTTTAACTATGTCAGCGGCCAGTTGGGTTTTAATGTGTGTGCTTGCAGGGCCGTGGCATGCCTCGCACTGTACGCCGCTGAAGGTGAATTCACTATAGAAACCGCCGTGACTTGCATAAGTCATGCTGGTTGAAGCCCAAGGCTCGGTGCGCTCTGAGGTGACACTCGAACTCTTACAATCAAGATGATCTGGATCAGCATTGATTATCACGCCGTTCGTGTTGTGGCACATCGCGCACTGATACTTCTTGCCCTGTCCCGATGCAGAGCCATAAGTAGACCAGTCAGCTCTATTACCGGTAGTATCAAGAGATGTGTCTGCAGCCAGCATATTAAACTGTGCGCCAAAGCCGCCTACTAATGAAGCAGCTGACCAGACTAAGCCGGTCTTGTCATTGCCGGAAGCATCATTGATTCCCCATCTTGCCTTCCAGCCCCAACCGCCGATTACATAGTTGACTGCGGACCAGTCGAGTTTTCCGTCACTATCGGCATCAATAGCAGGAGAACCAACGTCACACTTGCCATTCAAGTCTGCATCAACGCACACCGAAGCATCGTAATTAAGCGCCACAACTGAAGCGATGGTGTTTCCTCCGGAGTTCGTAAGAAGCGCTGAAAGCGGGTCGGTTTCAGATGTCGGAGTTGCGCCGTCCGTTATCCTGAGTTTGTAAGGATGACCTGACTGTACGAAATCATTAAACTGGTCGGTATGGCAGACCGAGCATATATTAGAGCCTACATAGCCTTTTCCAGCGGCAGGATCAAGTCCGTAGCCGGTTGCGCCATGGTAGTTGGCTGCTGCTGTTTGCGCCTCTGCTTCGCTGGCAGGACCTGCGATAACAGAACCGTAAATAGCGCTGTCATGGCATTTACCGCATGCGTATTTTGGAGTAACAAACTTCTCCGCAATATTGGTAAAGCCGTTTGACCTCACTATCGAGGAGCCTGCCGGATTGATTTTGAAGATATGAGTCTTCAGATCACCCTTGCGGCCCCAGCCTGTTGTCGGAAAGTTCGTAGCTGTCTTTGTGGCCTCTGCCATGTGACAGTCAGCGCATGTAACGCCTGCTGTTAAATGTTTCTCCTGAGCAGAACCTGTTGCGGCCGTAACATCAAGTGTATTCTGTGCAAGATGACAGTCTGCGCACTGCTTTATTATCGCGCCTGCTGCCGGCTGTGAACCAGTACCTGGTGCAATGCCAAGAGCGGTTTCAACCGCTGCGATAACGCCTGCCGCTCTCTTGTGAGGGTCATGGCAGGTTGTGCAGGTCAATGAAGCATGCACGCCGTCTTCGTTATAGCCATGCATTTCATTATACTGCTCGTGATGTCCGATCCAGGGGTCGGTTATCTTGGCGCCGTTTGTAAGGATGGCAGGGTTATCGCTGCCGTCGCATTCTGCGCCCTGTCCTGACGTATTTTCAGCCCTGATGTGGCACTTGGCGCAAATTTCCACGCCGCCGGCAAGTGTGAGCACTCCCTGTGTCCCTGTGCCGTCAGCATGACCATTATTTGTGGCATTGCTTCCCTTGCCGTGGCAAGCTTCGCACTGTACGCCGTCAAAGGTCCATGAGCTGTAATACCCGCCCTTGGTGACCGGGCCCATGCCGGGATTGCTCGCCCAAGGTTCGGTGCGGACAGGTGCTGCATCAGTGCCGCCATCGGTGAAGCAGGAGTATCCTGCAGTCGAGACGATACCGTTTGTATTGTGGCACTTGGCACATTCATACTTCTTGTTTGAGGGAATGGTGGCCGGATACTGTGACCACTCTTTAGGATCCAGGGCACCGCCGGTGCCTTCTAAATTGTACTGGGTCTTGCTTCCAGCCCAGACATATCCTGTCTCGTTCACTCCGTCTCCGTCCTGATCGAAATCTCTTACGCCCCATCTGATCTTCCAGCCGAAGCCGCCGATGGTATAGTTGATGGCTGACCAATCAAGTTTACCTGCGCCGTCAGTCACGATTAGATCATTGAGAGAGGTTGTTGAGATATCCGTTGCCGTAGCAGGCCTGGGGAACAGCGATGAAAGTGGGTCCCATGTGTTTGGAGGCGTTGTTCCTCCGGTATGCTTGTACTTCCATGGATGGCCTGTCTGTGTAAAGCTTGTCCTGTCGGCAGCGCCCGGAACCGAGCCGTCATGACAGCTCAGACACGTACTTGTGCCTACGTATCCGCCGTCAATACCGGTGGCATGAACCGACGAAACAAGAAAGACGGCCGATAGTGTCAGCGCAAAGGCTAACAGTAGCCACATCTTGTTGCTTTTCATAAAATCTTCCCTCCTTTTTAAGATAGTTAAATTAAATGTTCTGATGATAAACCTAAATATTTTTTCTATAAGCACCTCCTTTTACTCCGCGATTATTAATGAAACCCTGCAGACATATAGAGCAATAGGCATGCCAAGCATTTAACTGTTTGATAGTAAAAAGGAAATTGCAATTCAAGGTTTATTTCAGGAACTCTTCTCCTTATCTCGAACTTTCAGATTATTGATATAACTTCGGCTCGCCATAATTTTAAATTCCCTGATTTATCAGGAAGTTATGGAATGCTTGTCAAGAGGATTAACTGATTTTATTTTAAATAACTGGGAGAGGTGAAAAAGGGGGAAAAAACCATTTACTGCGTCAGAAATGACCTGCTTAAGAATTTAAGGTTAGGCATCCTTGCCTATGCTGTTTCTCTGAATTTACTGGAAGAAATATTGGATTTTCTCATGAGCCGCTGAAAGTTCGCCCTGTCGAGTTTGAGTGCTTCGGCAGCTTTCAATACATTGCCGTCATATTTCACAAGATACCTGTTAATAATTGAGCGATTAAACTCGTTGATAACTTTATTCTTTATCTCAGAATACGACTCACCTTTAATGTCCTTAATGTACGCCATGCTGCCTATCTCCGGCGGTATATCTTCGGGCATAATCGTATCATCATCAGTCAAAGTGACAAGCCTCTCTATCAGATTTTTCAATTCCCTGACGTTCCCGGGCCATTCGTAACCGTACAGCATGGTCAGTGATGACGGATGAATTTTTTTTCTTCCCTCAAGAAACCGCTTTACGAGAAGCGGTATATCTTCTGCCCGCTTCCTCAGGGGTGGGAGGGGCACGGTCAGCACGTTTATGCGGTAAAAGAGATCTTCCCTGAATTTATTCTCCCGTATCATTTCTCTCAAGTCCCTGTTTGTTGCACAGATGACCCTTACGTCAACGGTTATCTCTTTATTGCTGCCTAACGGTTTGAAGCTTCCTTCCTGAATAACCCTCAGGACTTTTCCCTGAATGGCAACCGGCATGTCTGCTATCTCGTCTAAAAAGATAGTTCCGCCGTCCGCATATTCAAAAAGTCCCTTCTTGTATCCGACCGCCCCTGTGAAGGCCCCTTTTGCATAGCCGAAAAACTCAGATTCGAGAAGTGTCTCAGGTATCGCAGAGCAGTTCGCTGAGACAAGCGTCTTTGTTTTTCTTCTCCCTGAAAAGTGTATGGCCCTTGCCGCGAGTTCTTTGCCGGTGCCGCTCTCTCCCGTGATCAGTACAGGGACGTCGGACTGCGATACCTTTTCGATTAGCCGGTAGACATCCTTCATCTCCCCGCTCTCTCCGATAATATCCTCAGGCCTGTACATGGTATCAACCAAGGTCCTGAGGTTAAGGTTCTCTTCAGCGAGCCTCCTTTTTTCAAAAAGATTTCTCAGTTGGAGAGAGAGTTCATCCGTGTCGAATGGCTTGATTATATAGTCGTAGGCGCCTTTTCTCATCGCCTCTACCGCTGTCTCGACCTGGGCATAGGCGGTCATGATGATCACGTCAGCATCAAAGGATTCGGATTTGACAATCTGCAGCATCTCTATGCCGTCTATCTTCGGCATATTCAGGTCGGTCAGCACAACATCTATGCTGTTTCCCCGCATGTATTTGACCGCATCCTCCGGGTCGGAAAAACCGACTGCCCCGTATTCCTTCTGAAAATAACCTGTGAGCATTTTGCAGAAGACCTGGTCGTCGTCTATGATGAGTAGTTTTGTCGTCAAACTAAACCCCCCTTAAATCGCAGAGCGTTGAAAAACATTGTGTTTGTTAGTCTCATAAAATATATTATTATGCTCTATACTTTTATGTCACCGGCAGGAAAATCGAAAAGGTCGAGCCTTTTCCGCGCTCGCTCTTCACCTCTATATTGCCGCCGTGGCTTTTGATGATACCATAACTGATCGAAAGACCGAGCCCGGTACCGGACTCTTTGCTTGTATAAAATGGATTGAATATCCTGTTTATCTCGCTATCGGGGATGCCATATCCTGTATCTGATATGCTTACGATAATATTTTTGCCGTCTTCCGCAACCGAAGTCGACACGCTGATTTCTCCACCTTCCGGCATTGACTGTAATGCATTAACAAAGATATTCATAAACACCTGCTTCAACTGCCCGGGGACAGCCATTACACCCGGAAGACGGGGATCCAGATTTTCATTGATCATGATCTTCTTCTTGTATTCCGTCTGGTACATGACAAGAGTCATAAGGTCACGGATAATGGAGTTGACATCGGTCATGGTTTTGTCTTTTTCAGGCGCGCGGGCAAAATTGAGCATGCCCCGCAAGATGTTTCTGCACCGGAAAAGCTCCGCCTCGATTATTTCGATGTCCTCGACAAGCTGTTCCTGCGCGGCGAGTTTCTCCCTGATCCCCCGGAAATAGCTGATGATTGAAGAAAGAGGCGTTGCAAGTTCATGGGCCACTCCAGAGGCGAAAGTCCCGACTACAGAAAGTGTCTCACTGTGAAGCATATGCTCATGGGTGATCCTCAGTTCCTCCTTCGCCTCCTCGATCCGGCGCTCAAGGTCGCTGTTCAGTTCCCGGAGCTCCCGCATGAGCGACTCCTTCTGCCGGGTTACGCGGTTCAGTTTGTCGGTCATGCTATTGAATGTCTCAGCGAGGAAGCCTATCTCGTCATGTGAGGCGATGCTGACCTTCGTCTCGTATTCGCCGGAGGCCACGCTCTCGATGCCCTTGACCAGTTCCCGGACAGGGCCGGTAATAGACCTTATGAGAAGAGTGATGATGAGTATTAAGAACAGCACGCTGATTACAATGGAAATCACGATCGAATAAGTCGCGCGTTTTATGGCGGCCATGTGGAACGCTTCCATCCTCTCGTTCATCTTCATTGAAGCATGCCGTATTGTATTGATAGTATTGATGATCTTGTCGCCGTCCTTTGCTGCATCCGCTTCGAGAGAATTCGAAAGCTTAAAATCACTAAGCGTAACAATGCGGCTGATCTTCTGTCTATATATCTTGAGAATAATATCCGTTTCTTCGAGCATCGTATTTAAGGTATCAACATTTCCCTGTGCAGAGTGACAGCTGTTACATGAGGTGTTGCCGATGTAGCCGGAATAGTCGTTCCTTGTCAGCACGAGCATATCTTCGATCTGCAGCACCGAATCAACGAGGATATTGATATTCCTGCTGTATCCGGCCTGATGGCGGTAGAGTTCCGCCTGAGCATCCTTCAGGTTGAAAAGGATATTATTATACCTGCCTATAATCTCTTCCTGGCGCTCCTTTATTTCGTGGTTAGAGATGATGACATTAAGATTCCGCATGACGAAGACCCCTGATATGATGAAAATCAGCGCGATGAGGCAAACACTGGCTATGAGTTTTCGCTTCACGGCCTTGTCCTTGTTCCGAAGGAATCAGGATCCATCTCTTTGCCGACGGCTTCAATGGCGAACATCTCCGGCTTCAGGCCCAGGGTTGTTAGCATCTCAAAAACAGGCTCGAATTCTGATTTCTTCGTCTCGATGAAACGGACGGCCCCTAATGTTGAGAGTATGTCCCTGCCTTCAGGAGTTCTTTCCATGTTCATGAGGGTCACCCGTAACCGTTCTTTTAACAGCTTGTCTGTGCTCCTGACCCCAAGAATATTTGCAGGCACCGGAGCAGAAGTGGCAAGAATAACTAACCTCTCGCGTATTAGAGGATTTTCTCCGGTCAATCTATCGAAGATCTGGTCGCTTGCACATCCTATGTCGGCATCCTCGTTTAAGACTGAAAAGATCGAGGCATCATGGCTTCCAGTATAAATAGCCTTGCTGAAATAATCTTCAAAACGCAAGACGCCATTTTTATATAGATAATACTTTGGAAATATATATCCGGCGGTTGTAGACTTATGAACGAGGGCGATCCTTTTGTTCTTCCATGTCCTCACATCATTTGTGATACCCTTGTCCTTGAGAGCGAATATCAACCCGCGGTATGTTGAGGTGCCGTCTTTCTTGAATGGTCTGGCGATCGGCTCGATATCGATCTTCGAGTTCATCACAATATAGCCAAGGCTCCCGAAGAAAGCCGCGTCTACTCTCTTCTGGAGCATCTCGTTATAGATCGCGTCGTAACTGTCAAGGAGTTTTGTCCTGACATTTATGCCAAGGGACCGAGTAAGGTAATCCACCAGAGGCTTATAGCGTTTTTTCTGCTCGAAGACATTCTGCGCAGGAAGCAGGGCGATCACGAAACTGCTGGTCGGAACGGAGCTCTCGCTGACAGCAGGGTTCCCGGCGTCTTTATGATCAGTGCAGGATGCAAGGGAGACGACCGCAAGGACTACTAAGCAGATAAAAACACGCAGCCTCTTACTTCTGTACATATTTTAATATATCAGATACTTAAACCAAATTTCTTTTGAGTAAAGAAGTAAAGATACGAGATGTATTTTTTTGCGAATGGAGGTTATGCCAATATTGCCGCGATCCCGAAGAACACATCCTTCTGCCGGAAGATACAGCGCGCAGCAAACGCTGCGCGCTGTATGAGTTTTGTTTATCAATTACTACAATCCATCAACATTATGACACTCGCCGCAGGCATTGGTGTAAGGTATCGGCATAGCCTTCCCCGGCTCTACCCCCTTGACCCCAGCATTGTCCTTCCTCGGCACGTCAAAGATATGAGCGGTAATATCGTTCATCCAGTAGTTCTTGCCATCCTTCTTAGCAAGTCCTTTTCCGAAGCCGGCGCCCGTCATCATCGTTTTCGTCATATGACAGTCAACGCAATGTATATCGCTGTGACCTGCCCCGACTTTGGCCTCAGTGTGTGCTTTAACATCAGAGATATCCTTATGACATCCCACACATAAAGAATTCTTAGCGTCCCGGACCTCCATCCTTAACTGGTGTTTGACTTCCGTCACTCCATGAGGATCATGGCAGTCCGCGCATATCATAATGTGATTGCCGTTTCTGTACTTCTTTGATTTAATGAAGTCTGTCCCCTGTTGGTGATGAGACTTTGAGTGGATACCGTCCGGCCAGAAATCTTTCTGCGCGGCATCTTCTCTGGTTGTGAAGTTTACGAGAAACTCGTTCCTGCTCGTGCCGGGGATCAGCATCTTATTGTCCTTGCTTACAGGCTGGTCGTTTTTCAGGTTGCCCTGAGGCCTGCTGTGACACTGCTCGCATATGACGGAGGCGCGCTCAGGCGCAAGTTTGCGGGGGTTGACTATGGTAGAGGCCTTCTTTGCCTTGGGCGCTTTCGCGTGCTCTGAGCCGGGGCCGTGGCAGACCTCGCAGCCTATATTCAGCTCATTCGGTGTGCCGTCGCCGTCAATGTCAAATTCGCCGCCCGGATCATTCACAGAGCCTGCAACGTAGTCGCCCGCGACTGTGGGAGTAAGGCTGTAGCCGTTGAAATGGCATGACGCGCATTCCACTTCAAATGACTTCTTTTTCGGCGGGTCTGTCAGCTTCTTCATCTCTTCATTGAAGAGCCAATCCGCGTGGTAATCTCTCCAAGGTTTTCTTGTCCTGTCTGTAAGCCCCTCATCCCCTTTGGAATTGTACTGGACAAACGGGAAGAGATAATTGCCCGATCTGTAGAGATACCTCTGTTTGTAGAGGCCTCCCCCGTAAGTCATGTCAACAATATATGTCCTTGCCGGGTCTGAGGCATCCTTCATATTCTCAGTCTTGAATTTAAGCTTGCCGTCGCTGTCTTTAAA
>JBFLYJ010000071.1:0-10558 GCA_040756635.1 Nitrospirota bacterium | reverse complement strand
TTTCTCCGGGATAAAGCGAATTAAAGTAATTTGATATACAAAGCAGCGTTTGACAATCGGCAGAAATGTTTATCCTTATGCCCTGAACAACATATGTAGCTTGTTTATGAGAAAGCCGCATTGCCTCAATCCGGTTTCATTGATATTTGACGGACAGTAAACAACAATAAAATCTGTTCAGACATATTAGACAGGTGAAGAACAAAAAAATAAGCGCTTGAGCTTTCTTTTTCAGAGAGACATTACAATATTACCCCATCAACTATCTGGGGCGAGGTTTCCACCTCCGTCTCCACGGCCAGCCGCTGTGACCTCCGTCGTCGCCATCATAGTTATTGAAGCAGAGAGTTATCTTGTCCAGCGACTCCTTACACTTCACCAACTCGGGTTCAATAAACTTCTTTCTCTTGTTCAAGACGTATCACCTCCTGTTCTGAGGGGTCTGGGAGTTCTTGTGCACATTAAAACTCCCCTTGTTAAGAAAGCTCAAGCGCTTTCGATAACTGCGACTAAATTCTCCTTTAGGAGTTTGTTTATGAGCCTCAGCACGCTGTCCGCAGCACTTTTTTCATCAATTTCGTATTCATCGGTTATCTGCCGGACGATTTCGATCAGACTTTTATTGTCGTTAATAATCTGCCAGATCCGTAAACCGCTTTGATTGAGCGAGTAGTAGAACTTGGTTTGCAGATCGAGGAGTACCGCTCCATCCTCCAATTCGGTACAGACTACCGACGGATTCTTCTTGTAATAAACATTTTTCATTGGTACATTCATTCCTCTACAATCATTTAAAATATCATCAGATTTCTTGTCCTCTTGCCGGCGAAGTCAGTCATCCACTGCCAATGTGGGAACTTCAGAGACAATTTTCCCGAATCAATGCTTTCACTTCTTCACTATTTCGTCAAACCCTGCGGCAAAATCCTTTAATGCCGATCACGATTCGCCCGATGCCTTTCTATTGTTCCGGGGAAAGAGATATCCCAATCCACGTGAAAGGTGAAGCGAGAACAGCAGCCAAGGTATCATCACCAACATCGACCATCTTCTTGTGCGCTTGAATCCTCCAAAGGCACTCAACAGTAATACAGCAACATATATCCCTGTCACAATGGCGAGAACGTTCCGAAGAGGGGGAAAGATCAAAGCAAACATAGTCAGCACAGTTATACTCATAATGAAAGTTGCCAACATAATATGGGGAAAATGATGCACTCCCAAGTTTTTACAGGTGCGTGCCATTACCATATTCCTACGGAAAAAAGCATGGAATGTGGTATCCCGACAATGTCCGATTCGGACCTCAGGAGCAAATATGACTCGTTTTCCTGCTTTCTTAATCCTGTTTGCAAGATCAACGTCCTCATGAATATCAAGGGACTCCTTAAAAATCTGCAAATAGCCTTTCTCGTCTCCAATGGCGACGCCCATGGCAACATCCCGGGGAATTGCCATATTCCATAATTTCGGATAGTATTGACCAATCCTGCCTTGACCCGTGCGGACACCTCCTGTTCCCCAAAAAGAATTCAAGACATAGTCCAATGCAATACCAAAAGATGACGTCTCGCCTCTAAGGTCATCCTTTCCGCCTATAACGCCGACATTATCTCTGAGTTTTAATGCATGCTCGATCTGCGTTAACCAGTCAGGGAAAAACACGCAATCGTCATCCGCAAAAGCAAGGATTTTCCCTTTTGCAGCGAAACATGCTTGATTCAACCGCCCCGCCCGGTTCCTCCCGGAACACTCAAGGTACCTGACGGAATATGATGCTGATCCCGCTTCACTCACGACAATGCCCTTCGATTGCTCATCGCCTTCAAGACCGGCTATGAGGACTTCAAAGCGGTGGTGTGGGAAATCGGTGTCACGCAGCGAACACAGGGATTGGTATAGAAACCGTCCGCCATGACACACAGGCACAAGGATGCTGAAGTCAAAAGGTTGCGTCATTCTGCTCCTGAAATCAAACACCTTATATCCGGCGTACCATGATCTTGCCTTAAGAATAATTCGGATCAAATCTGTTCAGTTCTGCACTGCATCAGTTGTTCCTTCACCGTTACGGGTTTTCTTGTTCCCAAAGCAATCTTACCGAGGAGAGTTCTTTTCTGCGCTTTATACTTTTCGATCATTCATCATTTTTGGATCTTACGAGAAGTTTCGGTCGGGACTATTCGAAGGCCTTTTCTTTTGAGAGGTTATAAAAAAAGCCCGGCGCGAGTATTAACGTCAAGGCGACTTCGATTATTCTTGACAGGGCCGCCGCATGCAATCCCTCATTTACCGTAATCCCGTCTAAGCCGGAAAGTGCCACGACGATCAATTCTCTGACGCCCCAATTGCCGGGAATGAGATTAATTGTCCTTGTTATGATGGATAATGCGGCGATTAAACCGCTTGTCACAAGGGAAATATGAACTGAAAAAGCCGAGAATGCAAAATAGACCTGCAAACCGGCTGTCATGAATATTCCACAGTTGATACCTATCAATTTCATGAGCGTTTCATGATCCTTCCTGAACTTCCTCCATTCTTCCCCCATATTCTGAAGAACCCTCAGGGCAGGCAGGTAATCCTGTTTCACCCTGTGAGCAAAGATAAGAACAATCACAGTGCCGAGGAAAAAAAAGAAAATTGTCCAAAACAGCAGCATCGGCGCTTTTGTCTTCACAGCCCATAGTAAAATGAAAGCCAGCAGACTGTTTACCGACAGTTTAATCACATTTGTTATAGCGGCTGACGCGACAAAAGAGCTATATTTAAGGTTATGAATCCTTTTAAGGTAAATCGCTTTCAGAGATGTTCCTCCGCCTGTCGGAAGCCACAGGTCTGAAAAAGCTGAAGTTCGGATGAGACCGTACCATTGGGGAAAATTCAGTTTGAGCTTGTAATGGTCCGTAAGTATCTTAAATTGCAGTCCATACCCGATGGTCGACAAGAATTGAATACCTGCAAGCAACAGAACAACATAGATAGAAACACTCGTAATAAGTTGAAAATCTTCTCTGTTTTTCAAAAAAAAGCTTATCCCCAATGCCGTGATGGCAACAAGCAGAACGATGGATATGATTTTGCGCGTCATTCGAATTTCCCGTCTTCCGGATGCATCGGCCGGATTTTCTTATTCTCCTTGAAGTTTTTTTGGGGGGGGAAATATCTTTCGCATATCACAAGGGGCGCAGTTCCCTGCAGAAAAGCTCCGTCCCCCGCCTCACTTTACCCTCAAAAGGACAACTGCTGCAGAAAGAGGGCCGGTTTGTGTTTTTTCTTATGCTGTTTCTCAATGCTAATGCAGAAGGACTGTTCCAGAGATCATTGAAGCGCTGTTCCCCGATTCTGCCGAAGGCCATTTCCAGATCATGATCATATTCGCATCCCACGACTGTTCCATCCCAGAATATGTACGGCTGACGGAAAGGGAAGATACATTGAAGAGCGTGCTTGTTCCTGTGAGAAGTCCTGGCATATTTAAAACGCTTCCATTGTTTTTCAGACGGTTCATACATTTCGTATTTCTCGGTTCCCACCAAACAGCCCAAACTTTTCGTCGCGAACATATTGACACCCAAATCGACAGCGAGTTTTTCGATGTTCGGCAGGTCGTCTTTGTTGAAGTTCGTGACGACACATCGGGCAACGGTATAGGGGAAACCGCAATTACGACGCGCTTTAGCTTTTTCAATAAGTGTTGCGAACCTCTTCACTTTTTCGATGTCACCTCCGATCCGGTAAGACTGGTATATACTCTGGGTACTGCCGTCCAGTGCAATGATCATCATTGTCAGACCGGAGTCTACAATCCTCAATGCATCATCCATGGTTTGAAAAAAGTGTCCATTTGTCGATGTGATTGTGAGTATGCCACGGGCCGTGCATGACCCTATCATCTCCGGCAGATTTTTATTCATGAAGGGTTCGCCGAAGCTGAAAAAATAGACTGCCATTAGGGTATCTCCCAATTCATTAAGGACCAGCTTGCAAGTATCCGTAGACATAAACCCTTTCGACCTCTTCAGAGTTTGTGAGCCTGTCGGGCAGAGCGGACATTTCAAATTGCATATGTTGGTGGGTTCAATGTGAATAATCGGCGGCATTCCATGCAATTGGTTAAGTTTGAGCATCTCGTCGAAACCCGCTTTCAGGAGGTTCGTCTTTCTCTTGAGGGACAGTTTATTTGCCGTGAGAGGAATGCCGTCAAAATTATATGCTAATTTCCCCCGCAAGAGAAGCTCCGGTAATTTTGACAGCGCTTCAGAGGTTTTCATCCAGGCCATCTTCAGAACCCTTTCTTTTTTTGGTTAATACTGTTATTCGCTATCGGCGTGATTCATCGGGGATAAGTGACGAATATGCCTTGACCGGCTGCGTATCGGATGGAGCAATCTGTATACACGCAGATTTGGTGTGTGGTTAGAGCACCTGCCGCAATCGCATCCAAAAACCGGTTTGTTTTTCTGCAACGCCTGTATTCTGAAATTGTTATAGGCCCGCCCCTGCCATATTTCCCGGAAATTATTCTCGTAAATATTTCCGAGCGGCTCATAACATTTACAGCACGCATATACCTGACCATCCAGAAGATTAACCCTGACAGAAAGCCACCCGATATAGCATGGAATAATACTATAAAGTTCCGATGTGTCAAGTTGTTTTCTGAACACTTTTTGAAAATAAGTGATGTTGTGTCTGATCTTTTTGGATTCAAGATAAGTTTTGACTCCGATGAGCTGCTCCGTCACAGAAGCAGCCTGCTCGGATGTTGGTACAAGTTTTGCGAAATCCAGGTCTTCAACATCATCAAAAGGACGAAAGCTCACCCGGTCCGCCTTCACATGATGGGACAGTCCGGCAAAATCAAAGAGACCATCATGGTTATCTGCAATAACGATACAGGCAAGGAAGACTTTTGGTTTCTTTACCTGCAATGCAGCCTTTCGCTCTGCGAGATAAAGAAGGTTATCCCTGAGAGCATCAAAGGTTTGTCCTGAAGTTCCCGGATGGGTACGCACATACATTTCACGGGTTCCCGCCATTGTTGTTATCCGCAATTCGTCAAATCCCATTTTTATCAGTTCATCAATTCTTGAACGGTCAAGCAGTGTTCCATTGGTATTGGCAACGCATCTGCAACCTGTTTTTTTGGCGTACCCCATAAACTCTAAGGCGTTTTTATGCAAAAACGGCTCGCCGATTCCGGTGAAGAGGAATTCCTGAGTCCCCATGCCGATCATTTCATCCATAAGCGCCTTTGTACGCTCGCTGTCGGCAAAACGATTTGTTGCCCTCCTTACATAATTATCATCCGGGAGTTCAGTGCCCATTAGACGTGCCCTTCTCACCTCAAAAAGATTGGGTTTCTTAATGTAGGGCGAATAGTAAAAACAATGAATACATTTTATGTTACATTGACTGGTCAGCCAAAGAGCAGCCTGATAAGGACCGCTAAAGACATGGTTGCCATGCATAATCCCGGTAATGGCTTTTATTTGGATAGAACGTCTTCGCCAGTTCATGATTTTATGACAAGTATTGCGCTCTATTCATCGAAAATAATAGGCGCTCCATCAGGAATGAAGTTGTGTCTAAACAAACGCATGTCCTACTTGCTGAGATGTTTTCGCAAGCCATGTGCAGCACCCCAACACCAGGCCAGTTTTAATAAAAATACAGTAGGCAGTGTGTATATGAATTTCGCCAGTTTGAGATTAAGAAGATAGATGGATGCGGTAACCTTCGAAGCGATAATTGGAGCTGCTGCAAGAATGAGCAGGGGTGATCGGAGGATGAACGGCGTCTTCAGCACATACCGGTATTTATTACGCAGGCAAATTGTCTCAGCAGCATGCCGTGCAGAATACTGCATGATCTCTCCAAGCGTAGTTCTATCCGGGTCATGCGTGACAACAGCATCGGGCACAAAAAATGGCCGATATCCTTTTTCTCGAGCGCGTATAACAAAATGCATGTCTTCCGCACATCTGGATTTCTGAAATCCCTTGAGTTCTTCCAGCACCGAACGGCGGAAACCCATATTTGCGCCTGCAATGAATTCAACAAATCCGGCTTTTTGTCCGGGCATATACGCATGGAATTGCGATATGTTATGACATAACTTGAAGTAGTTTGAGGTTGTACTTGCGACCGCTCCTGCTACAATAGGTGCATGATCCAACGCGCCAATCATGCGCTCAATCCAGTCCTGTGAAGTGATACAATCATCATCCGTAAAGAGTATATAATTGCCGGAAGATGCATCCAGTCCCGTGTTACGACCTTGAGCAAGCCCGAGATTGGCGCCGGTAGAGATGCATTTAAGGTTAGGCAATGTCAAGCGCATGTTGTCACATACCTTTGTGGTTTCATCCCGAGAGCCGTCATCCACTACTATCACCTCGAAGAGCTTCGAAGCTAAGGTCTGTCGGGAAAGTGCATATAAGGTCCGCTTCAGCAGGGGAGCACGATTATATGTGCAGATGATCACGCTTATTCCAACCGCAGAAATCCTTGAATTCCGATCATTCATGTTTTCTCTCAAACAAAAAACAACACGCTGAATCAATATGTAACCCACATCCGGCGATAAAATAGTGAACGCTTGTTTTCCAGGCAATGGATTGCTCGCAATGACACTTTCTTATCGCTGGATTTGGGTTTAGTTGCTTTGACTTATATCAATCCTGTCTACAACGCAATCGTCAGCTACACTGTTTTTATAAGTGCAGTCTTTGCAAAGATAGAAGTCGTTATTTCCCCTGTTGAACCTTTTACGAAACATTGTTGCCTTGTCAGACTTCCAGATTGCCATCGATGATTTCCCGGTATTTAAGTTGCCGAACGAAAAGAGGTCTTTATATTCGTACTCGCAGGGGATAATCTCTCCGAGCGCATCCAAAGTCAGCCTTTTCCAGGGCCGCATGCATGTAAAAGGCTTTCGCTTACGTTTGTAGGTTCCGGCCTCATATTCATACCTCTGAAATTTCTTGTTTCCCGGAGCATATCTGCCGTCCAGGTTATCACCACGTTCATGGGGCATATCAACTGTTTTGAGCGCAAGAAAGTCCACTTCCAGATCTTTGGCAAGTTTTTTGACTGACGGGATTTCCTCTTCATTGTGCTGCATAACCACAAACCTCATAATCAGACGAGGAGTCCTTGCATTTTTCTTCTTCTTGACGCGGACGATCGTTTTTATATTCGATAGAACTAGTTCGAGGTTCCCGCCTCGCCGGTATTTGCCATAAGTCTCCTGGCTGACTCCGTCTACGGCGAATACCAGTGTGTCAAGACCTGAATCGACCAGTCTCTCTGCTTTGTCTTCGTCGAATCTCACATTGCCATTAGTACTTGAATGGAGCACAATGTCCTTTGCTTTGGCATACTGAATCATCTTGAAGACATCGGGATTTAGGAAGGGTTCTCCCCATATCCAGAGGACTACAAGTAACATGTAATCGCCCGCATCATCAATGACTTTTTTAAAGCTTTCGAAAGGCAATATACTTCTGGGCCGCGAGAAGGTTTGTGAAGTAGTCAGGCATAGCGGGCAGGAGAGATTGCAGAAATTAACCGGTTCTACCTGTGCTATTACAGGGTATCCAAGGGGCCTCGACGGTAAGATAAACTGATTCAGTCCCGTCAGGAACAAATTTCGGATTCTCTTATAGGACAAGCTTTTCACCTCATATGGGATTAGTTCAAAATAGAACTTCAGGCGCCGTTTGAGAACGATATTATGAAGTTGCGGCAGGATATCCCGGAATTTGAATATTTTCATGACTACTCCCCGCAGACAACTCTGCTTGATCGTTCTTATTTTCTGCGCTTACTCCCGTAACAATATCCGCCATTCTTTCCCATGAGAATCTTTCTTTTGTCTTTTCAGCATTTCGGGTTAACGTGTCGAGAGTGTCTTTTTCAAGACTTTCCAGAATAGCTTCTGCAAGACCGTGATGATCTCGCGGTTTGACTATCCGTCCGTTTATGCCATCCTGCACTACATCGGGCAAAGAACCAACATTGGTTGCAATGACGGGTCTGTCAAAACCATATGCGATCTGGCAGATGCCGCTTCCCGAGGCAGAGATATATGGCTGGACGACAAGATCAGCCGCTGCAAAATATTTGCCGATTCCCTCATTAGGAATATATTCATCAATTATTGTGATATTCCCGGCAGTTCTATTATCATTAATTATGTTCATATATTTCTTCTTGTCATTCCAAAATTCTCCTACGACAAGAAGTGTCGCCTCTCTTTTTTCCTTGATGACCATCGGCATGGCCTTCAGCAATACATCCAAACCTTTATAGTCTCTTATAAAGCCAAAAAATAGAAGTACGTCTCCCCTTAATCCTAAAATTTTTTTTGCATAGTCTTTGGAATATTTTGTATTAGCCAGTTCCGAATAAGTTGGATGAAAAGCCGTTATACATTTGATTTCATCTCCAAACAGGTCTTTTAGGTTTTCTGTGTCTTCTTTTGATTGGGTAATGATTCTCATTGCCCTGGAAAGGACGGCCTTCGTTGCTCTTCTCTTAAGTCCGTTTGATTCATGTTCAACTGCATTATGGCATATAAAAACAACCTCAGCCTCAAGATTACGCTTGATAAGGCTCGTTATCGTCCAAAATTGAGGCATCCATGACGCCACCCACCATGGTACAACCACTTTTTCAGGTTTAAATTCCTTGATAGCACGATATACCTTTATCCAGCTGAAAGGGTTAAGAGAATCCAACAAATAGTCGACATTGTCGATCGTAACGGGCTTTTTACTCGGATCCCTGTCACTCTTTCCAGGAAATAGTATTTTCGGATACTGTCTTTTGAATGAAATAAACTTGACTTCATGCTTTTTTCTGAGTGCACGACAGAGCAGGGTTGTATGATGTGCGATACCCCCGCGGAACGGATATGTCGGACCAATAAGTGCGATCTTCATTGTTTCAATTTATCCTATGGTGCTCCTAATGACCGATGAAATCAGGCGGTCACTAATTTTATCGCCGGATGTGGGTCATGGGCTTGTCACAACATTCGGGCAAGATATGTCCGGGGATCGTATTCATAAATGCAGATAGACCGATTTGGAAAATCCGATCTTATTTGTTCAAGATTAAGATATTTATCATTAATGGTTATTAACTGCGAAGAACTCATGAAAGGGTTTCTTTTTTCATCATCTGCATTTACAAACTTTACCTTTGATTTACACATCCTTTCATTTGCGACAGGAGAGATTTTATCTTTTCCAGTTGTTCTGAAATCGTAATTTTGACATGCTTTTTCCGAACTTAATGTGTTAAAAGTATTATTTCTACTGAGCACTATTATAGAATTATCAGGGCATTCTCTTTTAACTTCTTCCCTGAACGACTTTCTTATATCGAATCTATATGAATATTCATTAAACAATGTAAACGTCAAAATAATATGCACACCCAAAACAAATGTTAATAAATAGAATACATATGCTTTGTTTTTTAAGGTCTCGATTATTATTTTTGACGAAATTACGGCAAAAACAACCATGGAAAAAAATCCTGAATAATAATATCTGGCGCCGTAAAGAGGCCACCCATATCCATGATGAAAGTTGTAAAAAAGTATCAGCATCAAATAATTAGAGATCAAGACCCATTTCCAAGGCGATCTGAATTTGAAAAAACCAAATATTGCTAATAATGGAACAAATAATCCGGCAGGTATAAGCAAATATTGCGTTAACAGACCCGGTATATATTTAATGCCATTCATAAAATACTCTTTCGAAATGCTCCTCAGATTCTGGAAGAAACCATTTGCGTCCGGATCGACAATCTTGAACTCTCCCTCGACGATTGGATAGGTTGCTATGCTTATCTTTCCAATTAAAAAATAATTATATGTTAGAAAGAGCGTAAATATTACCATGAATGTAAGAATGGGATAAAGGATTTTATTCAGACTATTTTTCTTGAACAAAATATATGACAAATAGAGATATGCCGGCATCATGGCACAAAATGCGTCTAATGGCCTTGTCAGGAAAAGAAAACCCGAGAAAAACCCTAATAGAGGCAAATAAGAATCTCTTGATGTTATTTCGAATTTCCTCACGAGGAAAAAGATGATCGCCGTTAACAATAATGCTGTCGGCTGAGAAAAATAAGATGCAGAGTATGCTAAAAAATATGGCGTTGTTGACATTAAAATTACCGCAAGCAGCCCGTATTTTGTATCGCAGAAAGTAGTAGCGAAAGAATATAGAATAATCAGTGTAATTAAAGCTACCAGAGGATTTATTATTCCTGAAATATTCAGTAATACCCCGAGTGAGAGAATCAATGGGAAGCCAGGAGGATATTTTGAGAATAATCTGTCGTCTTTTAGGAGCACATATGTTTCGACGAAAGGTCTGAATCTGTCGGGGACTTCAATGAATATTTTTCCCATTGAAAAGATTTCAGCTTGATATAAATAATTATATTCATCCATGCAAAAAGGATAATTGTGAAAAGGGATATATGCAATGTATCCTAATGCTATGAAAATCAAAATTAGAAGTAT
>JBFLYJ010000070.1:0-10615 GCA_040756635.1 Nitrospirota bacterium | reverse complement strand
CATCGACCGCCTTCATCACCTCACCGAGTATCCTGTCCATCTTTCTGGAGTAATCATCTATTACATGCCCGTATTTTTCCGCATACGCCCTGTTATAAAGCGGGTGTGCCGGGTCCTTGGTGACCCAGAAGATATGCTGTATCCTGTCTGTGGAGAAGAAGGCTGAGGCGAGCAGTCCCTCCTTGAATTTATTTAACTCATACCAGAGCATCTTTTCCTGTTCCTCGACGATCTCGTCGCACATGTTAATAAATGCTTCTTCATCGTTCCTTCCTTCCTCAACGGCCTTGGTGTCCTCAGGCATGCCGAGCGTATAGAAATGCCCGACCTCGTTTGCCAGCTCCTTGACATATTCATCCGGACTCGAAATAACAAATGCGGGGTCTTTGGGGTTTATCTGCACAGGTGTCATATACATCTCAAATTCCGGACTAACGCTGTGCAGATAAAACTTGACGATACCCGTAGCGGTCTTCATGAGTCCGAGTTTGAACTTTACCTCGATCCATTCGGTCCACTGTCCCCTGGCGGCCCGTATCTTCTTCCCGTCCACATTCATCTCAATTCCGGAATTATCGGTAAGAGTAATATTGAGGTCTACCTTTGCCGCTTCTCTTGACGTCAGCTTCGCGACGTTCGGCCCGGAAATAAAAGTCTTTATTGAATTGCCGTTTGACTTGACGTTAATGACCTTTTCAGCCCCCTCTTCATTCTTTGATATATCTCTGGTTGTATAAAACGCGTATCTTCCGAGACCGCCCTTTATATCCGGGACCCCGAGACCTGAATAGAGTTTCGCCCGGTTCTGCTTCGGCTGAAAGGTCATCGGCCACTTCAGTATTGTGGATGGAATATTATTGTCCGACGTATAGTCCCAAAATGCGTTTGCATGCATCACCGGCAAGAACATCGCTTCTCTCTTGGCAAACGCATTTTTGGGATTCATTCTCAATATCGCCAGCTCCGGCATATAATCCGAAATTCTCCGGCCGAGGAAATCAAAAATCCCGTGATGACCCGGGTTTTTCCCGGTAGCGATAGAGGCCCAGGCGACCGGGCTCTGTGCCGGATTGCTTGTGGCCATCGGAGAAAAGCCGCCCATCTGTCTGAGTTTCAGAAAATTAGGCAGCTGCCCCTGCTCCATAAGGGAGGCCGTTATCTTGGGGTCGAGTCCGTCCATTCCTATGAGGATGACCCTTTTATATTTCGGGTTCCCGGTTGCTCTTGCGGAATTTTCTTGCATTTATATTTTCTCCTTTTCATGGGGTACGACGCAACTAAAAGTTAAGTCCTGCCGTAGCAGCTTAGTTACAATATCCCATCTCATTGTAAAGGTTTCAGGGCAGGGGTGCTCTCCTGATTTATGCAACATTACGGTTCACCGATCAATGCCTTAACTTTCGGAAAGGCATCAATGTTAGTGTGGGGGATAAACAGTCCGGAAACATATTCATCCATAAACGACTTGGAGACCGAGAGCTCTATATACGTCATCTTTTTTGCTATATCTTCAGCTTCAGCGCGCATCTTTCTGGAAAGTATGCATAGATACGTCCCGATGACCGACGTATTGCCCATATACTCAAACTTGTCCTTCGGCAATTCCGGCAGCAGTCCGATAATTATGGCCTTTTCGATGTCAAGGAACTTTCCGAAACCGCCCGCTATATAGAACTTGTGCACATCATTAAACGTAAAACCCGCCTCATTCAGCAGGGTTGAAAAGCCCGCGTATATCGCGGCCTTGGCCCGAATGATATTTTCGATATCGGGTTCTGTAAGGACTATGTCTTTGTCTCTTCCGTAATGGACCACGAATTCCGGGCCGTTCTCCCCCCTTCTGACCCTGTCGGATCTGTCCATCTGAAGTTTCCCTTTCTGATTAAGTATCCCGGTCAGAAACATTTCCGCGATCGCGTCTATCATTCCGGAACCGCATATGCCGACAGGCTGGATGTTCTTTCCGATGACCTTGATCTCTACGTCAAGGGTATCGCGGTTGATCTTCACGCCTTCAATCGCCCCGTCAGTGGCCCTCATCCCATGCTTCATCCCGCTGCCTTCAAAGCAGGGGCCCGCGGAACAGGCGGCAGACATCAGCCATTCCGAACTGCCGAGGACTATCTCACCGTTTGTCCCGATGTCGATGAATATGCTCAACTCGTCTTTTTTATGTATTCGCGTGGCGAGTACACCGGCGACTATGTCCCCTCCGACATAACTGGACACACAGGGGAACGAGTACACCGGGATATTAGGATTGGTCTTTATGCCCAGTTCGCCCGCGTGAGAAAGGGGAAACGTATTGGCCGTCGGGATGTAAGGTTCCTCACGTATGGCGGAAGGGTCGAGGCCGAGGAAGAAATGCGTCATGGTTGTATTGCCGGCAACCACAATGCAATCAACCGCGTCAGCGCTTATATCGTGGGTCTGGCAGAGTAAGGACACCATATTGTTAATGTCCGAGATGACCGCCTTTTTGAGATTGGCCAGTTCGTTGTGCTCGGTGGCGTTGACGATCCTGGTGATCACGTCATCACCGAAACGTATCTGAGAATTGTATGTTGAGGCAATATCTATGAGCGTGCCGGCGGTAAGGTCGACCAGGTAAACGACCAGCGTAGTCGTCCCGATGTCCACCGCTATTCCGTATTGAGATATCTTCTGGTTACCCGGGAAGATATTCGTGATCTCATAACAGTCCTCGCTGTGGATAGTGGCGAGGGTTATTTCCCAGTTCTTCTCCCTGACAATACCTGCCAGATGGGGCATGAACCTGAAAGGTACCCTAAGGCATCCGAGACCGTTTGCAAAGAGCTCCCGCTTCAGCCTCTCAAGGTCGCTTATGTTATCGTCAAGTGAGGGCCGGGGAAGCTGCAGCACAATCCTCCCTGCAAGCGGATCGATGTCCGCGCCGGCTGAATGCAGAAGCGCAAGGAGGTCCCTTGATTTCCCGGTATCGATCTGGCCCTCGACCGTGAGCATCGATTCCTTCGGAATATCAATAAGCATGTCCTCCAGAGGATAGGTCTTACACGCAAGTGCGTAACCCTCTTTTATTTCTTCCTGTGAGAGCTTCATTTTCGACCTGATGTCCGAGGCCCCGGACTTTATGATAATCCGGCACTTTCCGCACGTGCCCTTTCCGCCGCATGATGAAGTCAGGAAGATACCCGATTTTTTCAGGGTCTCCAGAATTGATGCGCCTGAAGCTGTCTTGAAGCTTTTGCCGGAAGTGAGGGTGATGTTCATAAAAAAGGGCTAGAGGCAAGAGGCCATGGGCGATGGGAAATGATATAAAACTCTATTGCCCATAGCCGCTTGCCCCTCGCCGATTATTTTCAATAATATCATCGATCATTATTTGTTCAATTCCCTTGCCGCGTCCACCGCGTGATATGTAAGGATAAGGTCTGCCCCGGCGCGTTTTATGGAAGTCATGATTTCCATGACTATCCTCATTTCATCTATCCACCCGAGCTTTGCTGCGGCCTTTACCATCGAATATTCTCCACTCACATTATAAGCGGCGACAGGGACGTCAAAGGAGTCTTTTACATCAGAAATAATGTCCATGTATGACAGGGCAGGTTTAACCATAACAATGTCCGCACCCTCTTCTATGTCGAGCGCCACTTCTTTAATGGCCTCCCTCCGGTTCGCAGGGTCCATCTGATATGAACGCCTGTCGCCGAAGGCTGGGGTCGATTCAGCCGCCTCCCTGAACGGGGAATAAAAGGCTGAGGCGTATTTTGCGGCGTAACTCATTATGGGTATGTCTTCATATCCGTTTGCATCAAGGATGTCACGGATCGCCATGATACGTCCGTCCATCATGTCTGACGGAGCGACCATGTCCGCTCCTGCCTTTGCGTGCGACAGGGCCTCCTTGGCGAGAAGCTCGAGGGTCGGATCGTTCAGTATCCTGCCGTTTTTTATTACCCCGCAGTGGCCGTGGCTCATGTACTCGCACATACAGACGTCTGTTATGACAACAAGCTCAGGGACCTTGTCTTTTACGGCCTTAATGGCTTTTTGCACGACCCCTTTGGCATTGTATGCCTCAGTGCCTTTTTCGTCCTTGTGTTCTGGAATGCCGAAAAGGATTATCGCGGGAATGCCGAGCTTATAGGCAATCTGGGCCTCTTTTACGATCTCATCCACGGAAAGCTGAAAACATCCCGGCATGGACGATATTTTTTTCCTTACGCCCTTGCCGAAGGTAGCGAACATCGGATATATAAAATCGTTTGGTGTCAGCAGCGTCTCCCGCACCATATTTCTGATTATTTTATTAAGCCTGAGTCTTCTGGGTCTGTGAATCGGGAAAGGCATAGTCTTGCTCCTCTCTGAGATTAGTCCTGATATGTAAGTATATCAAATTAAGCGGTCAGTTTTCAGTCGACGGTTATCGGAGACGGCAAAGGAAAGCGGTCGGGACTTACTTCTCATACGGTTCTATATGCACAACAACATCCACGACGGAAGGGAATTTCTTCATGATCGCCTCCTCAACCGCGTGCGCCACACGATGGGCGTCCCGCGTCGGGATCTCCGGGTCGACGAGACAGTGCAGATCGATGCAGATATTATCATGGCTGCCGCGTGTTCGTATTTCATGGCACTCCTCCACGCCCTCTACGGTAGTGGCCAGCGTCTTTATCTCCTCCGGATTTATGCGAGACTCGTCAGTGAGTACCCCTGCGGCGGATTTCAGTATGGAATATCCCATATGTATGATAAAGACGGTAATGACCAGGGCAGAGACCACATCAATGACCGGATACCCGATCTTTGCGGCGATAAGGCTGATGACAACGGATATCGAAATAAAGATGTCAGTCTTAGTGTGCATCGAGTCAGCGATCAGAAAATCACTTTTCAGTTCCCTTCCCTTTTTTGCCTCATACATCATGACCCCTATGTTTACCAGGAGAGTCAGCGACATGATGACAAAACTTATATATGTAACTTCAATTTCAGCGGGGGCCATAAGCCTGCCGTAGGATTTTCGCAAAATTTCCGTTCCCGCGGCAAAGATAAGTACGGCGATGGCGATAGTGGCCAGTGTCTCAAACTTCCGGTGGCCGTACGGATGGCTCTCATCCGGCGGCTGTGAGGCTATCCAGATACCGATGAGTCCAATTATATTTGATGTGCCGTCAGCGGATGAATGTATCCCGTCAGAGAGCATACTGATGGACCCTATGGTATAACCATAGATCATTTTTGCCAGGGCAACAATGATATTAAGGAGAAGGGTATATAACAGTACCCGCCTGACCTGTTGAAGGCGTTTCATAGGTAAGATTATAAACTATTTCGATTATTTACCAATACAGAAATTACTGAAAATCCTGTTAAGTATCTCATCCGGAGTAGCGACGCCGATTATGTCCCCGACCGCGTCAAGGGCGTCCCGCAGTTCAACCGACAGGAATTCCGGAGAGGTTTCTTTATCAACTGCGGTGACGAAAGAATCTATCGATACAAGTGCTTTTTCAAGGGCATTCACGTGTCTCATGTTGGTAACAACCTCTGCGCTGCCGCCGCCGCTGCCGGTAAGTACCGTCTCGGCTATCCTGTTTTTTAATTCATCAAGCCCGGTCTCTTTCTTGGCGGAGACAAGCACCAAAATCTCCCCGCTTCCCGTTGCAATACTTTGCGGCAACGGGAGCCCAGCCTCTTTATCAAAGAGGGGAACAACATCTCCCCCTTTTGGAAAGGGGGATGAAGGGGGATTAATTTTCTGTGGCAAGTCCGATTTATTAATAACAATAATCCTTCTTTTATAGAGCGACTTCCCGATAAGCTCCTTGTCCGTCTCATGCAGTTCCTCACTGCCGTCAAGAACAAGGAGTACGAGGTCCGCATCCTCCATCGCCCGCAGGCTCCTCTTTACCCCTTCCTTTTCAGCGATGTCTTTAACGTCCCTTATCCCGGCCGTGTCCATGACCCTTACCGGTATGCCCTTTATGTTTAAGTATTCCTCAATGACGTCCCGCGTGGTCCCCGGCGACTCGGTCACGATCGCCCTGTCGTGCTGAAGCAGGGCATTGAGCAGTGATGACTTCCCAACATTCGGCCTGCCGATGATTGCGGTCTTCAGCCCCTCACGCAGGACCATGCCATATCGTGAACTCTCTATGAGTTTCTGAAGGGCCTTCTGAATATTCAGGGCCCTTTTTTTCATGTCTTCCCGCGAAAGCGCCCCGATGTCTTCTTCCGGAAAATCGATATGCGCCTCGACAAAGGCTGCAAGCTCAATTAATTCCTCCCGTATGGACCCGATTTTTTTAGACAGGCCTCCCCTGAGCTGGGCGACCGCGGTCTTTTGGCTTTGCTCTGTAAGCGCATTGATGATATCAAGTACGGCCTCGGCCTGCGCCAGGTCAAGTCTGCCGTTTAAAAAAGCCCTTTGCGTAAATTCACCCGGAGCAGCAAACCGTGCCCCTTGGTTCAGAACAATTTCAAGAATCCTTCGCAGCGGCACAGGCCCGCCGTGAGAATTGATCTCGACAACGTCTTCCTTCGTATAAGTATTCGGGGCCTTCATCACCGAAACAAGGACCTCGTCAATGGTCTCTTTTGTCACAGGGTCTATTATATGACCGTAGAGGATTCGGTGGGACGGGGTCTTTCCGATTTTCTTCTTTTTGGCGGAACGGAATATCCTGTCAGATATCTTTAGTGCGTCCCTGCCTGAAAGCCTGATTATCCCTATACCGCTGTGCCCCGCGGCGGTAGATATTGCGGCTATGGTGTCTTCGGTTTGCATGCATGTAGTTTACAGCTAATAAGAGGCAGTTGTCAGGAGGTTTTATAACAATGCCTGCTTACAGGAGGTCATGTTTTCTCGGCCGCGGCCTTTTTATTCGCGTAAAACTGCTGGGCAATACCGAGTACGTTATTCACAAGCCAGTAAATGACCAGCCCCGAAGCGAACGAAAGGAACATGAATGTAAAGATAATAGGCATAAACATCATCATCTTTGCCTGCTTGGGATCCATGGCGGTGGGCGTCATTTTCTGCTGAATGATCATGGTAAGTCCCATAACTATCGGAAGCACATAATAAGGGTCTTTTACAGAGAGGTCGGTTATCCATAATATAAAGGGCGCGCCCCTTAATTCGATCGCGCGGAGAAGGACATTATACAGCGCGATAAAGACAGGGATCTGCAGGAACATAGGCAGACAGCCGCCGATCGGATTGACCTTGTATTTTTTATAAAGCGCCATCGTCTCCTGCTGCATCTTTTGCGGGTCTTTTTTATATTTCTCTTTTAACTCAGCCATCATCGGCTGTATCTTCTGCATTTTCTGCATGGACTTCTGGCTTTTATGCATTATGGGTATAAACGGGATCCTCGTAACAATAGTCAACAGGATTATTGCCCAGCCGTAATTGCCGAGAAAGCTGTAGAAGAACTTCAGCACCCAGAAAAGAGGCATCGCGACAATCGCAAACCAGCCGAAATCAATGATATGTTCAAGCCCGGCGTTTAACCGCTTGAGCCTGTCGTATTCCTTCGGGCCAGCGTAAAAAACAAAGTCATTCTTTTGAGATTTGTATTTTAGCGCTATTTCCGCGGAGTCTTTTTCCTTCCAGACATTGGCCCCCTCGGCAGGGGTGACAGGGATAATGGCTGCGGCAAAATATTTGTCTTCCTGTGCTATCCAGTTTATACTCCCGGGAAAATACTTTGAACTCTCGAGTTTTTCGTCAAACTCCGTCCTGTCGGAACCGCTGAGGAGAACAGGCCCCTTATGCTCGTTTTGCTCCTTGTCAAACAGGCCGAAATCCGTACCGACCGGGACCATATATGAAGGCAGATTCTCCGTTTCAACGGATACGTCCATCTTGTAATCGTCATTATGAAATACGAACCTCTTCCTTATGAACATTCCCTGACTGCCGTATGAAAAGACCAGCTCGCCCCGTGTGCTCCCTCCTTCGGACAAGGTCAGTTTTTTCATGTTTACGGAGTAAACCAGCTTCTGAGGGACATCGCTGTTTGGACCGTCAAGGACCATTCCCAGTGCAGGTACGGACCCAGGGGCCTTGAGCAGCACGACCGGCATTCCTTTTTTATCTTTATAGTTTTTCAGCTCCCAGGATTTGACTACTGCCCCCCCGGTAGAAAATACGGCCTTGTATAAATCCGTTTCAACAACAACATCACTGGCTCCTTCAACCGGCTCGGTAGTAAATTCCGCAGGCAGTTTTACATCAGGCGCAACGGTATCAGGCGCAGTCGCGATATCAGGCTGTAAAGGCGATGCCTCCTTTCCGGAAGTGGCGGTAACAGGCTTTTGAGGCTCGGGTTTCGGACTGAAAAAATACGACCAGACAATCAGGACGGCAAGCGACAATACAACAGCCAATAATGTACGTTTATCCATTATGTTCTCTCATTTTATAATTTGAATTATCAGGGCAGGCTACCGGATCATACCCCCCCGGATGAAAAGGGTGGCATTTCAGGATCCGTCCCAGGAAAAGCCAGAGCCCCTTTATCGTTCCATACCTCTCTACTGCCTCCATACAATAACTGGAACAACTGGGATGAAATCTGCAGGAATGTGGCAGAAAAGGGGAAATATATTTTTTATAGCCGACAATGGCAAGAATAATGATTGACTTCACTTTTCCCTTTATTTGCTAGGTCCGTGCGCGTTAAGACAGGACATCAGCCCCGGTATTATACGGATAATTTCTTCCTGCCCTTGGCACGCCTGCTTTTAATTACTTTGGCGCCGCCAGGGGTGCTCATCCTTTGTAAAAAACCATGTGTCCTTTTGCGCTTTTTGTTGTGAGGACGATACGTTGTATATGTCATGATGCTCTCCTTGCTGAATTGGTGTCCGGCATGAAATAAAATTCCGTCTTTGTTACGAGTTCATATTCTACTGATACCCAAGAAAAAAATCAAACAGGCCGTTAATTTAATCCCTGTTTAGCCAAAAACTTCTTCATAAAATCTTCATACTATCTTGAAAGAATAGACATGGATTTTTATTATATTGAGAATTCATTTATATCTACGCTCATATCGACTCGAAACCATAAATTACAGGAGGCACATCATATGACTAGCGGTGGAATAACGGCCATCAATGAAAAAGTCCGCGGAGAAAGCGTGTTTGTACAGAACCTTTTGTCCGAATTTGAAAAGGTGATAGTCGGCCAGAAGTATCTGATCGAAAGGCTCCTGGTGGCGCTTCTGGCCAACGGACATATATTAATAGAGGGGGTCCCGGGGCTCGCAAAGACACTTTCGGTCCGGGTGCTGTCCGGCGCGATAAGGACAAAATACCAGAGGATACAATTCACCCCTGACCTGCTCCCCGCAGACCTTCTGGGGACGCTTGTATATAATCCCAAAGACGGCGGCTTTACAACCAAGAAAGGCCCGATCTTTGCCAATATTATCCTGGCGGATGAAATCAACAGGGCCCCTGCCAAGGTCCAGAGCGCCCTGCTGGAGGCGATGCAGGAAAGACAGGTGACGATTGGAGAAAACACCTTTCCCCTTGATGAGCCTTTCCTTGTGCTCGCGACCCAGAACCCTATTGAACAGGAAGGTACTTACCCCCTTCCGGAGGCGCAGATTGACAGGTTCATGCTCAAGATAAATATCACATACCCGTCCATCGAGGAAGAGCACAGGATCATGAAGAACATGGCGGTAACAAACAAGAAGATCGACGTCAGCGCTGTGGTGGGGCCTGAGGACATCCAGAGGGCCAGAAGCGTGGTCAATGACATTTATATGGACGAAAAGATCGAAAAATACATCCTCGATCTGGTCTTTGCGACAAGAGAACCGGCCAAATATAAACTAAATGATCTTACGGGACTAATCCAGTACGGTGCCTCCACGAGAGCGACAATCTATATGAACATAGCTTCCAAGGCATACGCGTTTATACAGGGCAGGGGTTATGTCACGCCGCAGGACGTTAAATCCATCGGGCCTGATATTCTTCGCCACCGTGTAATCATAAGTTACGAGGCGGAGGCTGAAGAAAAGACCTCTGACGATATCATTAAGCGAATATTCGAGGAGATCGAAGTGCCGTAAGATCGAGTTATAAGTTATGAGTAAATAGTTATTTGATTATCGTATGTGCTCTTAGAGACGTCATTCCCGCAATCTTTTGAGCGGGAATCCAGTAGTTTTTAGCATCTGGATGCCCGATAAAGGATCTCGGGCATGACAGACAAGGGCCGAAACCATAATAAATACCGTTATGATTCCAAAAGAAATACTACAGTCGATTCGCAGGATACAGATAACCACCTCCCGGATGGTAACGGACGTGTTCGCGGGCCATTACCACAGCGTGTTTAAGGGTCAGGGCATGGAATTTGAGGAGGTGAGGGAATACCAGCCCGGAGACGACATCCGCTCCATTGACTGGAACGTGACCGCGCGCACCGGACGCCCCTTCATAAAGAAATTCATGGAAGAAAGAGAGCTGACGATCATGCTGCTTTTTGACATGTCCGGCTCCACCTATTTCGGGTCGGTTAATAAACTTAAGCGGCAGCTCGGGGCTGAGCTCTGTTCCCTGCTGGCCATGTCCGCCATTAAAAATAACGACAAGG
>JBFLYJ010000007.1:0-21698 GCA_040756635.1 Nitrospirota bacterium | reverse complement strand
AAGTGAAGTCCTCCGGGCTTCGCGGAAGGGGCGGTGCGGGATTTCCGACCGGTCTGAAGTGGGAGTTCTGCAGCATGTCTGAAGAAGACACCAAATATATAATATGCAACGCCGACGAGGGAGACCCCGGTGCATTTATGGACCGGGCGATCATAGAGGGCAATCCTCATTCCGTTCTGGAAGGTATGATCATCGGGGGCTACGCGATCGGCACGCGGGATGGTTTTATTTATATTCGTGCCGAATATCCGCTTGCGATACAGCGGCTTGAGATAGCTATAAAACAGGCAAGGGAAAAGGGACTCCTCGGGAAAAATATTTTAAACTCCGGCTTTGACTTTGACCTTCACATCAAGCAGGGCGCGGGCGCGTTCGTCTGCGGCGAGGCCTCGGCGCTTATGCGCTCGATAGAAGGCAAACGGGGCATGCCGAGGGCCAAGCTGTGGCGGTCCGCTGTGAAAGGTCTGTGGGACAAACCTACGGTCCTGAATAATGTCGAGACCTTTGCCAATGTCCCTCTTATTATTTTGAACGGGGCTGAATGGTACAGGGGGTTCGGTACGGAGAAGAGCACCGGGACCAAAGTCTTTGCCCTTACAGGCAAGGTGAAGAATTCCGGCCTTATAGAAGTCCCGATGGGGATGACCCTCGGCGAGATGATCATGAACATCGGCGGCGGTATGACAGGAAGGAACAAGCTCAAGGCCGTACAGACCGGTGGTCCGTCAGGGGGTTGCATCCCTGCGAAGCATCTTGATATACCGGTGGACTTCGATTCCCTTGCATCGGTCGGTTCCATGATGGGTTCAGGCAGCATGGTTGTTGTGGACGACACCACCTGCATGGTTGACCTTGCCAAGTTTTTTATATCGTTTACCCAGCATGAATCGTGCGGGAAATGCGTTCCCTGCAGGATCGGCACCAAGAGGATGCTCGAGATACTTACGAGGATCACCGAGGGCAACGGGAGGGAGGGAGACATAGACCTTCTTGTGGAAATCGGGACTGATGTAAAGACCACCTCGCTCTGCGGGCTGGGTCAGTCGGCCCCGAACCCGGTACTTTCGAACATCAGGTTTTTCAGAGAGGAATTTGAGGCGCATCTGGACGGTCGCTGTCCGGCCGGGGCCTGCAAGGCACTCAGGCAATATGTAGTAAATGTGGAGGCCTGCAAGATGTGCGGGAAATGCGCGCGGGTCTGTCCGTCCGGCGCCATCACATGGCAGCCAAAGCATAATGCGGGCATATCAAAATCGAAATGTGTAAAATGCGGGGCTTGCTATGACGCTTGCCCGTTCAATGCCATTTTATAGGCGGGGAGGAAGAATATGTTAAAAGAACGGCTAAAGGGAATTACACTTTTCAGGGAGCTTTCCGGTCAGGAAATCGACGTAGTGGCTTCGGTGCTCGAGGAGGCGTTTTACAAGAAAGGCACCGTTATATGGGAAGAAGGCACACCTGAACAGGGACTGCACATCGTTGATTACGGCAAGGTAAGGGTCTGCAGAAAGACCAGGGAAGGGCATAAACAGGTGCTGGCCGTGCTTAAGGAAAACAACTTTTACGGAGAGCTCTCGATCCTGGACGGGAGGTCGCATTCGGCATCAGTGGAAGCGGTTGAGGACACCAAGGTGCTGATTCTTCACAAGAGGAGCGTGGACAAACTCCTGAAGGAAAATCCGGTGACTGCTTTTAATATTCTTCGCGCGATGACCATCGAAATATGTGAGCTGCTGCGCCAGATGAACGCAAAGTTCATGGACATGGTCAATTATGTTTGGGAGTAAGAATAGTTACGAATAACCAATGATCAATAATGGAAGTTCTTTTAATTCGTAATTCGGAATTTCAGATTCGTAATTGTGTAATCGGGAGGTTTTTTTGTCAGACAAGAAATTGAAAATCACTATTAACGGAAAAAAGGCCCTTTGCGGCAGGGATGAAACTATCCTCGATGCCGCGAAAAAGGCCGGGGTCAGGATCCCCACTCTATGCTATGATGAACGCCTCGAACCATACGGCGGATGTCGTCTTTGTATCGTGAAAGTCAAGGACGTGCATAAGCCGCTGCCCGCCTGCACCACCAGAGTAAAGGACGGGATGGAAGTATTTACGGAGACTGAAGAGGTCAGGAGACTGAGGAGAAACGTCCTGTCACTGCTTCTTTCAAATCATCCCAATGACTGCATGACGTGCGAGGCCACCGGCAACTGCGGTCTTCAGTCCCTCGCATACGAATACAAGGTTGACGGCAAGCGGTTCGCGGGCGAGACCTGGGACCTGCCGATACGTGACGATAATCCTTTTATTATTTTCGAACCGAACAAATGCATACTCTGCGGAAGGTGCGTGAGGATATGCAATGACGTTGTTATGGCTGGCACCATTGAACTGTCGGGGAGAGGATTTGATTCTGTCCCTGATACGGCCTTCGGAAAACCGCGCACCCTTGAAAACTGCGAGTTCTGCGGCCAGTGCGTGTCCACCTGCCCGACCGGGGCGCTGGTCGACAAAAAGGGAAGGGGCAAGGGCCGCGCGTATGAGATGACAAAGGTCAGGACCACGTGCCCTTACTGCGGAACGGGCTGCAACTTTTTCCTGAACGTGAGGGACGGCAAGGTTGCGAAGGTGACATCGGACTTTAATGCTCCGGTGAACCAGGGGAACCTATGCATCAAGGGGCGCTACGGTTACGATTTCATACACAGTTCAGAGAGGATAACTTCACCGATCATCAAGAAAGGCGGGAAATATGTAGAGGCAACCTGGGACGAAGCACTGGACCTTGTCGCAAAGAGGTTCGGTGAAATACTCGCCCAGCACGGCCCCGGCGCCATTGGCGGCTTCTCGTCATCACGCTGTACGAATGAAGAGAACTTCCTGCTTTCAAAACTGGTAAGGGCCGTTTTTAAAAGCAACAACGTTGATTGCTGCGCGCGTGTCTGACACGCTCCAACTGTGGCCGGTCTGGCCACCAGCCTGGGAGCAGGAGCAGCCACCAATTCTCTTGCGCAGATGCCCGATATAGACACTATCTTTCTGTTCGGATCAAATCCGACCGAGGCACATCCCATTGTTTCTATACATCTGAAGAAGGCGCTGAAGAGAGGCGCAAAACTCGTCGTGGGAGACCCGAGGCAGACATGGATGGCAAAGCGGGCCGATGTCTGGCTCAACCTGAAGCCGGGCACGAACATAGCGCTTATTAACGGCATGATAAATGTCATACTGAAAAAGGGATGGGAAAATAAAGAGTTCATCAGCAAGAGGACCGAAGGCTTTGATGAACTGAAGGCCAAGGTCAAGGAATATGACCTTAAGACAGTCGAAAAGATAACCGGTGTTTCCGGGGACCGCATAGTTGAGGCCGCAAGGCTCTATTCGCAGGCCCGAAACGGAATGATCGTCTACGGTCTTGGTGTGACCGAGCACAACTCGGGTACTGAAAACGCGATGGCGATCGCCAACCTCGCACTTGTGTGCGGACAGATCGGCAGACCTTCAACAGGCATAATGGCCCTCCGCGGACAGAACAACGTGCAGGGCGCTTCGGACCTCGGACCTCTGCCGGCAACGCTCCCCGGTTATCAGTCCGTCAAGGACGAGAACCACCGCGCCAAGTTTGAAAAGGCATGGGGTGCGACACTGTCATCAGAGACAGGGCTAAAGTCTGTCGAGATGCTGGATGAAGCGATAAAGAAGAGGTTCAAAGGCCTCTTCATACTTGGAGAGGACCCGGCCCAGACCGACCCGAATGTGAATGAGGTGCGTCACGCGCTTGAGTCACTTGAATTTCTCGTAGTGCAGGACATCTTTCACACAGAGACGACTAAGTATGCGGACGTTATACTGCCCGGCGCCAGCTTCGCCGAGAAGGACGGGACATTTACCAACGGCGAGCGCAGGGTGCAGCGCGTCAGAAAGGCCATTGATCCCGTAGCCGGAAAGGCCGAGTGGGAAGTCATCTGTGAGATCGCTGCCCGCATGGGATATAACATGCATTATAACCATCCCTCAGAGATAATGGACGAAATAGCGAGTCTGGTCCCTATTTACGGCGGTATAAGTTACGGAAGACTCGAAAAAGAGAGCCTGCAGTGGCCCTGTCCTACAAAGGACCATCCGGGTACGACGACACTTTATACCGACCTGTTCTCAAGACCGGGCGGACTTGCCAGGTTCATCCCGCTGGACCAGAAACCTTCCGGAGAGACCGCGGGCAAGGAATATCCCTTCACCCTTATTACAGGCCGGATACGCGAACACTACAATAACGGCTCGATGACAGGAAGGGTCAAAGAGATCATGACGGTCGCTCCTGAAGAGCTCATTGAGATAAACCCTGAGGACGCGAAGAAGCTGAAGATAAATAACGGCGACTGGGTAAAGGTCTCCTCAAAGAGAGGCAAGATAAAGGTAAGGGCAAAAGTGACCGAGCGGTCGCAGAAGGGTGATGTGTTCATGACATTCCATTACCAGAAGGCCCTTACCAACCTTCTGACATCGGAACACCGTGATCCTATTACAGGCACCCCGGAGTATAAGGTCACCGCGGTAAAGATAGAAAGATAAGCACAGGGTTTGTTCGAGACACAGGCATGAACCTGCGTAATGTTTAGTCAGCCTTCTTTATTACTCTTACCCTGATGTCTCCGAACCCCGGGGCTCCCGTCAGTGATGTTATGTTTTCCGGATCGTGAAGGGCATTTATATTCGGAGTGTATTCCGATGCGTGGTTCATGAATCCGATGCCCGAGGCCTTTTGCCCTCCGGGACCGAAGGCGGTCTTTATGACCCCCGGCATTATCTCGTCCGTCAGATAGACCTTCCCCCTTAACGTGCTGCCCATAGGGTTTTCGAGCGTTACCAGGTCTCCTGTTTTCAGCCGCAGTTTTCCGCCGTCGGATGAATTCATTGCCAGTACGGGAACGGACATGCTGCGCGCGCTGAATGAATTTGCTCCACTTACCCGCAGGCCTGTCCTGTTCGGAAGGTCCGCGTGTTCCGGAATCGAATATTCAAACTGATCGTTTAACGCCTCCATGCATTCAGTATTCGTCTCGGAAAGATAGGGACATACGATGGTCATGGTCATGGCGTGATGGACCCTTCCGCTTATTAACTGGAAAGGATAGTCGGGATACGTATTTTTATATAATGTATTGCCCGGGTTCCACCTGTTCTCCCCCCAATAAAAGGTAACAGGAAGGTTTGTCCCGATGCTGCTGTTTATCTTTTCAATGCTGCTGAACCTGAATTCGAATTTTTTAGACCCCGTCCTCGGGTATTTCCCGGATGGATCTGAGGCTGAGTTTTTATACCTGTAATAACTGGCGGGCCAGACCGCGCCCCCGTTGTGTTTTCTGAGCCAGTCCGCAGTGACAGGTTCTCCATGCTTCAGGATTATATTCCCCCACACTGCGTCGGGATTTTCCGGGACTCCTCTGATCAGGCAGCCTTCCGGGAAGTCGGGATACGGGAGAGGGCTGCCGACATTGAAAAACCCGGGCGCATCCGACAGAATTTCATTAATAAAGTCTTCTTCATTATTATATTTCAGACTGAAGTCTTCGGGTCTAATGTCAGGGTCGCCGTTTTGTATTAATGCATCTGATAGTGTGATCATGAAATCGTAAGGTGTTTTGGATTCATATAGTGGTTTGATGACCTGGTCCCTCAGGGCGATCTCCGGACTCATTGTATATACGTCGCTTACGCCCATCCTCTCAAGGTAGCCTGCCTCAGGCAGCACGATGTCAGCGAATTTTCCTGTTTCAGTGATATGGGTGTCGATAAAGACCATCAGCTCAAGGAGGTAATCGTCCCCTTCTTTGGCGGTCAGGGCCTCTTTCCATTCGGCGGTGTTGCCTGCGGTGATGACCGGGTTTCCCGCTCTTGTTACAAATGCCTTGACCGGATACCGGTAATCCATGAAAGGCCCGTATTTTATCCTCACGCCTTTTTTTATCTTTACGGGCAGGTCGGTCAGCACGCCTTTCCATGAAGCCGGATAGTCGCCGTATGTGTCCTTGTTCAGTTCCGCGAGCCTTCCCGTGACCTGTCTGCCTTTTATTTCCCTGCTGGCGTCTCTGTCCAGGAACGCCGTCCCGGCTGTTTTGGAACCCTTCTTCGGTTTCTGGCTGTCGATAAAAACGAGACCGCCCGGCACGTCCACATTCCCGGTAATAAGGCAGAGGGCGGTAGCAAGGATTGACGCCACATCACCGTTTGTGTGGTGGGATGTACCGTGCATGCCTATATCGATCGCGGCGGGTTTTGTGATGCCGAACATGTGGGATATCCTGCTGATGTCGTCCGCCTTGATCCCGGTCTTCTCCTCCGCCCATAGCAGTGTGAAATAATTCAGGTCATTGGACGGGTCTTTCTTTTTTGTGTACTGGAGAAATGCGTCTTTAAATTCCTGCCAGCCGAGCGTGTATTTTCCGATAAAGCCGTGGTCAATATATTTTGCCGAAGTCAGGGCAGGCGAGTCGTTTTCAATAATAAAGTAAAGCATCGCTGCCAGCAGTGCGGCATCCGAGCCGGGCCTTGCGGGCAGCCATGTGTCCGCGTGAGCCGCGGTATTGGTAAAAGCAGGGTCTACTACAATGTATGAGCATCCGTTTTCTTTCCGCGCTGCAGGGATCCCTTTTGACATGTAGTTAAAACGCGTTGCTACGAGAGGGTTGCCTCCCATGTTGATGAGAAGTTTGATGTCATGCTTTGTGTGAAGGTGCATTTCACCATCATCGTTTCTCAGCAGGACCGGTCTCTGAATATCCGGGAGTGGCCTTTCATCGCCTGTCATTATCCCCGGCCCCCATTTTTTGTTCGGGTCACAGATGCTGCCGTGATTGAAGGTATTGGGCGAGCCGAAGGCATGGAACAGCCGGTAATATGCCTCCCTGTCGGTCACATCCCCGCAGTCCATGAAGACCGATTCAGGGCCGTATTTCTTTTTTATGGCTATAAGCTTTTTTGCGATAAAATCAGCGGCCTCTTCCCACGTGATCTCCTTCCATTTGTCTTCTCCCCGCGGGCCTGAGCGCATCAAAGGGGTCCTGATCCTGTGAGGGGAGTACGTGAGCTGAAGTCCTGAGGCCCCCTTGGCGCAAAAGGTCCCGTTATTTACGAGTGTGTGCGGGTTTCCGTATATCTTTGTAGCGATCCCGTTTTCGACCACGACCGAGATGCCGCACTCAGAAGGACACATGGCGTCGGATGTATTAATCAGTTTAGCGGCAACGGCGGGTTCCTCATGCCGCTGTTTCCCGGAAGTGCCGCGTGCCTGTGGAATGTCTGCAATCTGATAAGTTTTCAGAGGAGTCGCATCCGCCGGACCGCTGTAAGTATAGAATACCAGCGGGTGAGTCCCAAGCTCAGGATTAACGGCTTTAACGTCGCTGTTCTCGAGCGCGATGGATATGTCGCTTTTCTTGTCGCTGATGTCGCCAAAGACCATTGCCTTCCCCATACAGTTTTGTACGCAGACGGGCGGCAGTCCTTTAACGATCCTCCGTTCATAGCAGAAATCGCATTTCTCGGCCAGACCGCTGTCCTGTCTCACTCCGATCGCGCTATAAGGACATTTGTCATAACACATCTGGCAGGCCGTGCATTTGGAGTCATCAAGAAGGACTATACCGTGCTGATTTCTGAAAAGGGCTTTCTCTTCACACGCATCCATGCAGGGGGCTGAGGCGCAGTGATTGCAGAGCCTGGGCAGAAAAAACTTGCGGAGTGCCGGATATACGCCCGACCGGTATGTTTCCACCCTGCACCTGAATGTTCCGATGGGGATGTCATACTCGGCCTTGCAGCTCACCTGGCAGGCAAAGCAGCCGATGCATTTGTCCAGGTTTATTAACATCGCATATCTCTTGTTCTGTTTTGCCATGAGTTTAATTTAACGGATATGACAGGTAAAATAAAACACCCTGGGTCCCGGATTTGTCCGGACCCCGACTGTATGATGACATTAATTGACAGGCCGCAGCTAAAATGTTATTTTCAGATCATCTTTATAAAGGAGAGCGATAATGTCATACCTGATCGAATTCAACATATCACTGGAATGCGTGGACAAGGATGAACTGCTCGGCCGTATAGAGGGGGGAGCTGATTTTGTGCTGGTCGACACTGTCGGGACGTACGGCGGGAACAGACACAAAATAAAGGGGGCGACGACAATCCCTTATCCTGAAGTCGCTGACAGACGCAGGGAGCTGCTGAAGTATAAAGAAATAATAGTATACTGCAAGGAAAAGAGCTGTGTCGCGTCCAAGAAGGTCGCGGCCGCCCTGAAAATGCTTAACGTCCCGAATGTGAAGGTATATGAGGGCGGGATAGTGGAGTGGATGAAAAACAGCCTGCCGGTTGAAGAGTTGTAGGGGTATGGCGTGTCATGCCCTTCTCAAATGAATGCATAATTATGCAAAGCAGACATGATACAGAATTTTCGGCTCATTCTCGTCCCGCTTCCTGCGGGACCCCGATGCTTTTGCCTGTTCAGACGTCCTATCTGAACTCCCGGCAAGAAAATCCGCTCAAATACTGTATCATGCCTGCCGTTGCTTGTTGAATATTCAATGAAAAAGCCCCAGGAGATGATCATCTATAACATATTCCCGACTCTGGCCGGAAGGTTTGCCGGCTGGGGAGAACATTTCAAAAGGGCATCGGAAATGGACTTCAACTGGGTCTTTCTGAATCCGATACAGAAGCCGGGCTATTCCGGCAGTCTATACTCGATTTCGGACTACTTCAGCTTCAATCCCCTGCTTACGGACGGCAGCAGCAAAGAAAGTCAGGCGGACCAGGTGAAGGACATGATCGCAGAGGCACGGAAATACGGCCTCAGTGTCATGATCGACCTGGTGGTAAATCACTGCGCCTTTGATTCGGACATCATTAAGAAACATCCTGAGTGGTTCTCCTGGGACAATGGTGAAGTTGTCCATCCTTTCTGTTATGGCGACGACGGGAAAAAGGTGATATGGGGCGATCTGGCCAAATACGATTACCAAGGCACAAGGGACCCTGAGGGCCTTTATCAGTTCATAAAAAAGATAGTAGATTTCCTGATTGCGCTGGGCGTTAAAGGCTTCAGGTGTGATGCTGCCTATCAGCTGCCCGGTAAATTCTGGAAGAGGCTTATAAGAGAGACAAAGAAGGCCAATCCCGGGGTGCTTTTCTTTGCCGAGACACTTGGATGCACCGCTGACCAGACCAGGACAACAGCAAGGGCGGGTTTCGATTATGTATTTAACAGTTCCAAATGGTGGGACCTGAAAGGCCACTGGCTTATGGCGCAATATAATCTGACCAGGGACGTGTCCGACTCCATCAGTTTCCCGGACAGCCACGATACGACAAGGCTCATGGAAGACCTCAAAGGGAATATCTCCGGGGTGAAACAGCGTTATCTGCTGTCCGCGCTTTATTCGGCAGGGGTAATGATGCTTATGGGATATGAGTTCGGTTTTCGCAGGAGTACTCACGTAGTACATTCGAGGCCGGAGGACTGGGAGAAAACGAATGTCAATCTCACGGGTTTCATAAAAAGCGTAAATGATATCAAAAAGAGATACAGTGTTTTCCAGGAAGACGCCCCTACCGATATATTGCAGTGCGGCAACCCGAACGTCCTTGTTTTATGGAAGGCGTCATCACGGACTGAAGATGAGGCACTGATTATCATAAATAAAGACATTTATAACAAACAGCATTTCCATGCGGAGAGCCTTTATGAATTCGTACTTGCAGGGGCCCCGCTTCTTGATGTGTCCCCTGAGTATCCGCTGAATTTTATTCCCGAGCCTTTTCACTATGATTTGAATCCCGGGCAGGGGCTTGTATATGTAACCAAACGGGACGGATCAAGGAAGACGTGAGAAACGGACGGGAAGACTGTGCAATTATTGTTTATTGCTGCCGTCAAATATAAACTTGCAGCATCCCAGGTCAAGCACCTGATTGTTTGAAGAGAGGCGGGACTGAAGGTTGTCTGTGATATGATAAATTCTGTGGACGCCTTCTTTTCTTTTTCTTACCAGTCCTGAAGTCTCGAGTATCTTCAGATGTTTTGAAATATTGTATGTCTTTATTCCAAGAGCGGCGGATAAATCCTGGACCGACGCCTCCCTGTTCAGGAGTGCGTGAAGAATCTGAAGACGGTTTTCATCTGCCAATGCTTTCAGGATAATAGTCCAGTTAATATGGGACTCAACGCTGGAATTAGTACCCGGGCGTGTCATGTATTAATAATATGTCGTTTCCTATATTAAAATCAAGGCATTTATGCCGGAGGATGATTCGGTACGTCAATAATATAAGGGATGAGGGAGCTTATCTGGGACTTGGGTCAGTGCTTTGAAATAAAGCGGAATCAGTACCGATTATTAAATTTGTTGTTAATAATTGAGCTATAAAAATTTCTAATTGTCCCCGGAAATAATTGTATGTTATAATCCGTCGACCAAGTTCTTACGCATTAATGATTCTAAATAAATAGAGGAAATTTTAATATGCTGCTTTATCTGTTTCTGGTAGTATATTTTTTTATATTGATCACTGTCTTCATATACGCCTCTCACCGGTATTATATGGTTTATCTTTATTACAAGCACCAGAAAGATAAACCCGTACTCAAAAACAAACTGGACAAACTGCCTCGCGTTACCGTGCAGCTCCCTGTATACAATGAAATGTATGTCGTAAGACGGTTGATTGCAGCGTCCTGTGACATCGACTATCCGAAGGAGCTTCTCGACATCCAGGTGCTTGATGATTCTACGGACGAGACCAAAGAAATCACACGCAAATGTGTTGAGGAATTCAGGGAGAAGGGTTTTGACATAACCTGTATATATCGTGACAACAGGGAGGGCTTTAAAGGCGGCGCGTTACAGAACGGGCTTAAATATGCGAAGGGTGATTTCGTAGTGGTGTTCGATGCCGATTTCGTCCCCCAGAGCGATATCCTGAAAAAAACAATCCATTTTTTTGCGGACAAGTCTGTGGGCATGGTCCAGACACGGTGGACATACCTGAACAGGGGTTATTCATTTATCACCAAGATACAGGCCATTATGCTTGACGGCCATTTTGTTATCGAACATACGGCAAGGAACTGGTCGGGCAGGTTTTTTAATTTTAACGGCACAGCCGGGGTCTGGCGGAAAGAAGCGATTACATCGGCAGGCGGCTGGCAGAATGACACCCTGACAGAGGACCTTGATCTAAGCTACAGGTCCCAGCTTAAAGGCTGGAAATTCATATTTCTGAAAGATGAACTTACTCCTTCCGAAATCCCTGTCGAGATCAACGGGTTCAAGAGCCAGCAGCACCGCTGGGCCAAGGGGTCAATACAGACCGCCAAAAAAATGCTCCCTTCAATTTTAAAGAGCGATCTGCCGTTGAAGGTCAAGGTAGAGGCGTTCTTTCACCTCACTAATAATATATCGTACCTGCTTATGCTTGTGCTGTCGGTACTGATTTATCCGTCGATGGTCGCGAGGATCAATATAGGATGGTTCAGGATGCTGGTTGCGGACGTGCCGTTTCTCCTGTTTGCTACGGTCGGAATATCGTTCTTTTATATCTGTTCTCAGCGGGAGGCTTATAAGGACTGGAAATCGAGGATAGTTTATCTGCCGATGCTGATGTCTCTCGGCATAGGACTTTCGGTAAACAACTCAAAAGCGGTACTGGGTGCGATATTCAATAAAAAAACGGAATTCAAGCGGACCCCCAAATATAATATTGAGAAGAAAAAAGACATGTGGCTAGGGAAAAAATACAAGGGGGAGATAAACCTTCTGGTACTGATGGAACTCCTTCTGGGAATCTATTTTACTTTTAATATTTACTTCGCATTTATAAACAGGATATACATATCGATTCCGTTTCTGATGATGTTCCAGATGGGGTATTTTTATGTTGCATTTTTGTCGATTTTTCAAGTAGTATTGAGTGGCCTTGCTTCAAATAAATGGGCACGGAATATTATTTCCAAGAATAAGACAGAAGACGTTGTCGCAGCGTAAAAACCTGTTAATGCTGTCGCAATAATATTATTTTTTAAATAATAAAATTAAATTAAAAGGAGTAATGGCTATGAGAAGAAAAATGGTTTTAATGTTTTTATTATCAGCAGCATGCATATTCATATCAAGTAATGCTTTTGCAGCCTGGACACAGGCCAAGGGCCATTCGTATAATCAGCTGACTTTAAGTCATTATAAAACTGCCGAGAAATTCACAACCATAGAAAAATATCCGGAAGTGGAGGACGATGACAGATCAGGAGAAGTTAAGGATCCAAATTCCAAAAATGAAAGAAACGAGGAAGAGGAATTTACGGCTTCGAAGCTTTCTTATTACGTAGAATATGGAATCGTGGATAATCTTACGGTTATTTTCTCAGGCGGATACGAATACGTCAGATCAAATGATATCCTGGCGCAGACAGATGAACTTGACAGCGTTACCGGAATCGGAGATCTTATCCTCGGGTTAAGACAGAAAATAAGCGACAATGTGGCCGGGGGCCCTTTGTCCGTACAACTCGATATCAAGATCCCTGAGGCATATGACTATGACAATCCGGTAAATTATCAAAATCTCGGAGACGGCCAGTATGATGCCTTATTGAAATTAAAATACGGCCATGGTTTCAGCTGGGGATACGCCGTATTGGACGCAGGGTACAAGTACAGGTTTGAAAACCGTCAGCTTGGTGATTATACCTTTAAACCTTCCGATACGGTCGTGATCGGAATCAGCGGAGGCTATAACGCCGCATCATGGCTCTCCATAAGGGGAAAACTCGACTGGGAGAAGTCTACAGGGAATGCAAGAGTTTCGGATGAATACGTGACATACGCCGCTGGATACGGAGTGGATGAAAAGTTTGGAAAGAAGGTCATGGTGCTGGACACGTTAGGTCTTGAAAAAGACTCCCTCACCGCCGGGCTTGCATTGGCATTTACGGTTGCAAAGAACATGCAGGTTGTCGCTTCATACGACTGGACCCTTGACGGCACAGGACCATTTAAAGACTGGAACTTCGGAGTGTTTAAAACAAGGAATGCTTCAATCGGTGAGACTTTAAGCTTGGCGCTGGCATACTCTCACTAATCGGCCGGGCTGTCATTGATAGTGTAAATTTAAGGTGCTTTCTTCGTGAAGAGAAGAAAGCACCTTTTCTACTTTTTATTGACGAAATGAAACTGCAAAAGAAATTCATATTGCTGCCTGTAATAATATTTCTGGCTGTATTGTCCCTGTATACATTCAAGAACAGATATACCCTGGCAGCCGTGTTTTATCAGACGATCGGGTCCCGGGACAAAGCCGTCGAATTTTTCACAAAATCCGTAAACGTTGATCTGCAAAACGCATATGCTTATTACCAGCTCGGTTTGATGTACAAGGATGCTGGCGATTTTGACAGGGCTGAACATGTTTACAGAAAGTTACTCGATATTTTTCCCGAACACCCTCACGCGAACTACGACCTGGGGTATGTGTACAGGGAAAAGAAAGATTATGAAAAAGCAATGGTGCAGTATGAAAAGGCCCTCAAGATAGATCCTGACAATGCCTACGTCCATTACGATCTTGGTTTTATATATAAAGAAAAGGGCGATTATGAAGAGGCGCTCTCGGAATACCGCAAGGTCCTTCAGTCGGACCCGGCCCATCGATACGCCTTGTGGGACATTGCGGCCGTATATGATATTATGGGGAACAAAGAAATGGCGCAGAAACAGCTCAAGCACTACCATGAAATGACGGACTGCAGTTTCAGAAGGTTCTGGAACTGCCTCGATTAATTGGGTACCGCATCGTATATATCAATCAACATCCTACTGCTTGCGTCCTGGTATGTATTTCTGTACGGGAAGAAGGACTGTCTGTCATTCGCTGACCGGTTGATCGGGACATTCATCCTTTTCCTGACGCAGATAGTGGCGACAGAGATGATGCTTGGAGTGGTGTTAAGGAAGCTTTATCCGTTACCGCTGTTTCTGCTCAATGCGGCCGTGTCTGCGGGCATTCTGGCCCTGGCGTGGCGGCGGACAGGCGGCTTCACCGGTTTATACCTTGAGATAAGGAATGAGACATCAAGGATATCCGGCATCATTACGCGGGAAAGAATGCTGTTATGCCTGTTCATCCTCTTTTTGCTGTCTATGGGATGGATGATATTTTTAGGGTATCTTTTCCCCTCTTATTCATGGGACGCACTGTATTATCACCTGCCTATCGTGGGCCAGATCATCCAGAGCGGGGCGATCGAGGAAACACAGACGCCTTCGTTTATTCAGCAGTATATAAATATATTTCCGAAAAACATTAATCTCTTCTTTCTATGGAATGTTATTTTCCTGGGAAATGGCGTTGTAGTGGATTTGAGCCAGGCAGTGTTTACAATCGCTGGGGTCCTGTCCATATACAGCATGGCGGTCAAGCTGAAAATAACCGAGAAATACGCCATATTCTGCGCCCTCCTTTTTTTCTTCACACCTGTTCTCATATTGCAGTCGACTACAAATTACGTCGACGTCGCTGTTTCTGTTCTGCTGCTTCTTGCAGTAAATTTCCTGATGTGTGATGACGTGGAGAGTCAAATGTCCGGAAATGTTACGGGGGAGACATTTAATGAAAGGGGGATTCCGCTGTTGTTGTCGGGTTTGAGCGCGGGGCTTTTGCTGGGTTCGAAACCGACAGGTCCGTTATTCATTGTTATTATTCTCGGTGTTATCTTCATACAGGAGATTATCAAGCATAAAATGGCTCAAGGCGGAGAAGTTAATACGCTTAAAGACGACCTCAGAGTTTACGCGTTATATTTTATCATGCCGGCTTTTCTGATAGGCGGATACTGGTATATGAGGAACTGGATATTCTACGGCAATCCGGTATATTACATGGACGTGTCCGTTTTCAATATTCATCTGCTTAAAGGGCTGAAAAGTGACTGGGTCGAACCGGTGCCTGATATAATCAATTCCCTGAATTATCTGACCAGGCCGTTTTATGTGTGGCTGGAGCGGGTCGGGTATTATCTCTATGATTCAAGGCTGAGCGGATTCGGCCCTATCTGGTTTGTCCTTTTTTTACCTGGGATTGTTTTCGCTTTTATTTACGCGGCGGCAAATAAAAAATACAGATTTCTGTTTGCGGGCTCGTTATTGCTGCTGATGTTCATGGTCCATCCGAGAAACTGGACCACGAGGTATGTTATTTTTATTGTCGGTCTCGGTGCACTGTCATTCGGTCTTGTCCTGGATTATTTTAGTAGGAAGGAAAATGTACTTAAATTTATGGCTCTTCTGCTCGCGGCTTATACGACGATAACTGTAAATTCACCCTGCATAATGCCGGACAAGATCAGGGAATTCATCCATCTGCCTGCCGGAGAGCGTACCCTGACACGTCTTAAGCCGTCCAATATTGACATGAAGGTCCGTGATGAATACGGGTACTGGATCTGGATAGAGAAGAACATATCGAAGGGAGACACCATTGCCTATACGTTCGTTGACACGGGACTGGACACGTCCAGGCCTTTTTTCTTTGCCCCTTTATGGAATACGGAATTTTCAAGTAAAGTTGTTTATGTTAAGTCTGATAATTATGAACAATGGCTGAAAGAACTGACGAACAACGGTGTCTCGTATATACTGATCAGGAATGATTCGACCGAGGACCGATGGATAGAAAAGGAAAGACGCCTGTTTTATTCTCTCAGTTGGATGGGGGGTATGAAAGAGAAGTTTGAGATTATGTATTCGGATACTAAATACAAGATCGTAAAATATATAAAAGTATGAATACGCTAAACAGGGAGAACATATTTTTCGCTATATTTGTGGCCGCTGTAATTGTTCTGGCGGCAATATATTTCTCCGTTCCCGAAAGGATGGATTTTCTGGATTTTAATATAAGATGGTGGAAAGAGCTGTTACTCGCACTCAAATCTTTCTCTTATATGAGAATAGAGATATAATAAAGGTAAAGGGGTAAGTAATATCCCCGGACATTATATAGAAATTTCAAATACATCAATTAAGGCGTTGACTTTGCGGGGCTGATTTAAAGATAATTAGAGCGGAAAATTTTATGGCAAGTTATAAAAACAAGATGAAAAATAACAGGGCATTCTTTATAGTCCCTCCAACCGGACTTTTTTACAGGGACGACCGCTGTCAGGTCTCACTGAAAGGGGTGTCAAATGCCCCGCGTCCGCCATTGGACCTGGCATACATGTCTGCCATTCTTGAAGAAAATGGCTTTGAGTGCAAAATGCGGGATTATCCTGTTGAGAACGGCGGCTGGCAGGATGTTGAAAATGATATTAGAGACTTCGCACCGGCCATTCTTGTTATATACACAACGATCACATCGGTAAAAGACGACCTGCGCGTATGCAGTATGGCAAAAGAGATCGATCCGGACACTGTTACCGTTGCTAAAGGCGGCGACACAACTATCAGTCCGGATGAAAGACTCGAGATGTGCAGGGACCTTGACATAGCAATAATAGGCGAACCCGAAATAACGATGCTGGAAATAGCACAGGGCATGGACCTTAAGGACATTAAGGGCATCTGTTACAGAAAAGACGGCAAGATCGTCAGAACCCCAAGGAGACCATTTATCGAGGACCTCGACAGCCTGCCTTTCCCTTCAAGGCATCTTCTTGACCAGAGCAAATACGTCAGGCCTGACACGGGGGAGATCCTGACAACCATTCAGTCGAGCCGCGGCTGTCCTGCCAAATGCATCTATTGTCTAAGCAGGGTCGTCGCGGGCTCTGAGTTAAGGCTCCGTTCCCCCAGGAATGTGGTGGATGAACTGGAGCACTGCGTAAAAGATTATGGCATCAGGAACTTCTTTTTCAGGGCCGACACTTTTACGTGGGACAAGGAATGGGTCATAAAAGTGTGCAGGGAAATAATAGCCAGGAAACTTGATATTCAGTGGGTCGCCAACAGCAGGGCGAATACCGTTGATGATGAAAGACTGATATGGATGAAAAAAGCTGGCTGCTGGCTTGTCTCCTTCGGGGTCGAGAGCGGCAACCAGTACATCCTTGATATGACGAAAAAGGGTATAACCCTTGAGCAGTCCAGAGAGGCCCTGAGGCTTGCGAAAAAAAACAAGCTGAAGACCTTTGTCACGTTTCTGATAGGGATGCCGTGGGACACACGGGAAACGATCATGGAGACCTTTGATTTCGCCAGAGAGATAGACGGTGATTTCTTCGAGGTCATCCTGCCGTATCCTTTCCCGGGGACGGCTTACTACGAGATAGCAAAAAGAGACGGGCTCATACTTGAAGGCGCGTATGATCACACTTACGACCATTTCAATTCCGTGGTCAAAACCTATCACCTTTCGGCGGATGAGCTTACTGAACTGAAGAAGAAGTCCTTCTGGTATCTGTATGCAAGGCCGCAATACATCAAGAAAATAATTACGCAATGTGATTCACCAAAGGCGTTTAAGAATTATCTTGCATTCGGCATCAATAAGATGAAGGCCCATTTCGCCTCCTCCCGCTAATAGATAGCTTTCCGTGAACATCCTATTTGTCATCCATATCTATTATGTCAAGTATTCCGTCGTCGGACGGGTGTATTGTCATCATGCCTGATCCACTGCATTTGATCCTCTGAAACTGCCGGGATGTTGCGGAGTCACAGCGGTGAATGTGCTATTATAAATAAGATTAAACCTTCATTGCCCGTCTGATAAACATGAAAGGGGAGCTAAAGTCTCCTATGTCAAGCCCGATAAAAACTTTATCTAATTAAAAAGGACCGGGGTATCATGCTGACGGATAAAAAAATAGCGGTAATAATTCCTGTGCTTAATGAAGAGCGGACTCTGGGAGCAGTTCTCAAAGACATCCCCAAAGACCTTGTGGATGAAGTTGTTGTTGTAGACAACGGAAGCACCGACAGGACTCCAGCGATAGCAATGGAGTTCGGGGCCACGCTGCTTTACGAGTCCAGAAAGGGGTATGGGTATCCATGCCTTAAGGGAATTGAATATTTAAAGTCGGCAAATACAGACATAGTGGTATTTGTTGACGGGAACTACAGTGATTATCCTGATGAGATAATCAAACTTGTCGGACCTGTTGTCAAAGAAGATTATGATCTTGTCTGCGGTTCAAGGACAATGGGAAAGGTTGAGAAAGGTGCTTTGCGGGTCCCAGTCCGTTTCGGCAATCTTCTCGCAACTGTCCTGATCAGGCTGTTTTACGGTTTCAAATATACGGATATCGGTCCGTTCCGGGCGATAAGGTTTGATAAATTGCTGAAACTCGATATGTCCGACAATCTAGGATGGACGGTTGAAATGCAGGTCAAGGCGGTAAGGGCTAAATTTAAAATAAAGGAAGTCCCTGTAAGCTATCGCAGCGGCACAGGTAAATCTAAAATTACAGGCAATATAAAGGGAATAATAACCGTAGGTTACAGAATAATCCGCGCGATTATCAGGAACCTCTTGTTTTCGCCGCGATAATTTCTTCCGATCGTATTACGAGATATTTGCAATATTAATATTATTATTTCGTCTCTTGACAAAGAGTACGGCTTATGCAAATATATACCGTCTTTGTTCTTTGCCGTAGCGATTCATTCGCTCCTAAAAATCTTAACATTGAATTCCATCAGGGAAAAGAGATTTAAATGGCGTCATTGACAAAGCAGGAAATATTGGCCCAACTAAAGAAACTGGGAGTCAATACCTCCCCTGAAATAGATGCCTATTTTGAGGAATACGAGGAGTATTCCTCAATAAGGGAAGATCACTCATACCATTCTCAGGGTTATTACAACGGTCCGGAAAATCAATAGACTGTTAAGTATACCCCGCTGGTCGTATCAGGATTTCTTCATGCTCACTTAGAAAAAAACGAATTCTCTTATAATCCTATGTGATTTTAGCCACGCATACGTAAATAAAAATATATCGCTTCACCCGGTAACACTATATGCATAGAAGAGCATTTGAGCGAGTCCCGGTAAACATTACTGTAAGATTTTGCTGTGGTAATGACGACTGCAACGGGACGGTTTCCGATCTTTCGGAAAAAGGCATGTTTATATGTACGGAAAATATGTGCTTCCCCTTTAACTCTGAATTTAAACTGGCGTTCCCTTTAGGAGATGAAATTTTAAACCTTTCGGTCAAAGTCAGAAGGATAACCAAGACGGCCGACCGATATGACGGCATAGGCATTGAACTTTTAAGTCTTCCGAAGGGGTATCTCGACTATATCGAAACTCTCAGGCAGAATGGCTAGACTGTAGAAGAACTCCATCCGGATTCATCATATCTTTGTTCCTTGCTTCCCCTTCACATTTTCTTCGTAATTCAATGTTAAGTATAATTAAAACCATATATAAAGGAGGAAGGAAGATGAAAAGAATAATATTGATAACAATTTTAATAGCGGGCTTGTCAACTGCTTACGGCTTTGCTCAGATGAGCCAGGGGCATATGATGAACCAGGGGATGATGGGGGGGCAGAGCCAGCAGCCAGTCGGGACACAAAATGAAAGCGGATATTATCCTTGCCCTCAGATGATGGGCCCCGGTATGACGGGTGGCATGATGGGACCGGGCATGATGGGACCGGGTATGATGGGATACGGCGGTTATGGCATGCAGGGAACTGATCCAGGGGCATATCAAAAGTATCTCAATGACACCGCTGAATTGAGGAAGAAACTTCATGATAAAAAATTCGAATTCTTCGAGGAGGCGCGGAAACCTGGCGTCAATCGTGAATCAGTAATGAAACTTGAAAAAGAGATACTGGACCTTCAGTGGGAACTGTATGAAAAGGCGCCGAGATAAAATTTAGAATGCGCTGACAGCACGGCTGAGGAAGATGGGTCTTCTCAGCCGTTTGACTTTTATGGGCGAATAAGCGGAGTTGTGGGTCGCCGGCGGTATCATTTTGCTGAATGACAAGTTAATATAGAGTAGTAACTAGCTGACCTGATGAATAATAAAGGTGGAATGGAGGCCCGGATCAGGACTGTTGTTTTGTCTCCCCGCAAAATTGAGGATGTATTTTTAAGGTATCGGAAATGGCGTGCGGACGTATTTCAGTCTGTGCTGGTATTTCTAATGTCGTGTATTCTCCTTGCCGGCTGTCAGAGGAGCGCTAACGCGAACTGGGACAGGCTCATCAAGGACATTCGCCTGACATTCCCGACGGTAAAGCAGGTCTCCACCGATGAGTTGCAGAATTGGATGACCGCCCAGGACGAAGCAAGGCCTCTGCTCATTGACCGAAGGGAAAGAGCGGAATACGAAGTCAGCCACCTGCAAGGGGCACTGCCTGCCAATGATGCGGAAGAAGCATTGAAAATCATTGAAAGAGAAGGAAAGAACAGGCCTGTAGTCGTCTATTGTTCAGTTGGTTACAGGTCTTCGGTACTTGCAAGGAAGCTGGGGAAAATGGGTATTACAAATATTTACAACCTTGAAGGCTCCATATTTAAATGGGCCAATGAGGGACGCCCGGTCTACCATAACGACAGACAGGTCAGAGTAGTTCACCCTTTTGACAGTAAATGGAGAAACTTCCTCGACAAGGAGTTGTGGTATACTCCAGGGAATGAACAATAAATTGTTGTGGAGAAAATACAACATTGTCTTCGTGATGTTCATTGAACTTCGGAGGTGCGCTCATGGGCAATGAAGCTGTAATCCGGCTAGGGTTCTTTTTTGGCGTATTAACTGTTATGGCGGTTTGGGAGCTGCTGTCACCCAGACGTGTTCTTACCATGTCCAAACTGACCCGGTGGCTGAGCAACCTGGGGATAGTAGTTATAGACAGCTTTATTTTAAGGTTAATATTCCCTGTTCTGGCCGTAGGAGTGGCGGTGACCGGGCAGCAGAACAGCTGGGGGCTGCTGAATAATGTTCAATTGCCGTACTGGCTGTCCGTTGGACTGGGGGTGCTTGCGCTGGACTTTGTCATATACCTTCAGCATGTCATGGTCCATGTACTGCCTGCTCTGTGGCGCTTTCACATGATGCATCACGCAGACCTTGATATTGATGTCACCACCGGGCTGCGTTTTCATCCCGTAGAAATAGTAGTCAGTATGGTGATCAAGCTGGCTGCTGTTGCTGCGATCGGGCCTGCGCCGCTCGCCGTACTGATATTCGAGGTGACCCTGAACGGGACCGCCATGTTCAATCACAGCAATGTGAAACTTCCTTTCAATGTGGACAGAATGCTCCGTCTGCTTGTTGTCACTCCCGACATGCACCGTGTTCATCACTCAGTAACGATCAGGGAGACCAACAGCAATTTCGGGTTCAACTTCCCGTGGTGGGACCGCTTTTTTGGAACGTACCGCGATCAGCCGGCGGCAGGGCATGAAGGGATGACCATCGGGCTTTCCCAGTTCCGTGACCCAAAGGAAAATAATCTGCTGCGGATGCTTATGCTGCCGTTTGTCGGTAATCCCGGTTCGTACTCCATTAACCGGTGGGCAAGGGAGCCGCTTAATAGAGACAAATAATAAACCGGGATAGCTTAGGAATTCGATCTGGATGTCGTACGTGTTCCGCAAAGCAGGCCGCCGGGGAGGATTCAGCGTGCCTTCAGCATATCGTGGTGGCATTCTGGCTGCTGAAACAGATGGATT
>JBFLYJ010000069.1:0-10627 GCA_040756635.1 Nitrospirota bacterium | reverse complement strand
GAGAGGCCACCCGACACTGTCTCGTAAATAAGCATATTCTACAGCAGTCGGAATTCTCCTGATCACTTTCAGGTCGTTCATAATATTCACCCCATTATCAGAATATAATTTATCTCCGGTCATGCCTATGCGCGGCTAAACCGTAATATATTTACAATCGCTCATCAAGATTGCGGGCCGAATTTTTCCCCGATAATATCGGCCGCCCTGCCCTCCGCCAAGCGCGATGAAAGGCCGTATATCGCCGTTGCTTCCCCAAGTCTTCATCCCTATTTTCATATGATCAAACTTATACCTGCCGCTAAGATATGATTTTGTATTCCGTGGTGATCTCCACACTGTTCTTTAACATCGCCCAGACAGGGCAGACCGATTCCTCGGACATCCTGATCGCCTTTTGAACGTCCGCATCAGTAATATCAGCGGACGTCAAATTAAATTTCAGGGCGATACTCTGAAATGAAGTTGGGTGCTGCTCCCGCCTGGTCCCTCTCGCCGTGACTTTCACGTCCAATATGTTTTTCCCGGCCTTCCTCAGCAACAATGAGACGGTAGAGCCGCTGCAGGCTGAAAGACTCATAAGCAGAAGTTCAAGCGGCGTATAACCCTGACCATCACCCAGGGGCGGTATATAATCCATTGCTATCGGAGGAAGAGACCTTAATGCAGATGTAAATCCCATTCTTTGATTTGTAGAATCAACCGTTACTTCCAGCTGGTCGGCCATATTTTTTCTCCTTTAGTTAAAAGATTTAGATATGATAAAACAAAATCAACCTGTATTGTTTTCGACGTAATTGATCCGTAAGCACACGATCATCCGCTACTGACTACAGCCTTGACCGATGTATCGTAATATTTCAGGCAGAAGGCCTCCGTAATGTCCCACAATTCTTCGGTCAGGATCGACCTGACAGCCCTCGTGATCTCCTCCGGCACCCCGCCGTAATATGATTCCGCTATGGCCCCGGCAATGCATGCCATCGTGTCGCTGTCGCCGCCGAGCGAGACCGCGCTGCGCACCGCATCCTCAAATGATTCCGAATCAAGAAATGCGATAATCGATTCAGGGACCGAGCCCTGACAGGAGACATCAAATGAATATGATGGCCGGATATCATCTGCTGAACGTTCAAGATCATACCCGAAACCCTGCTGAACAGCGTTCTTGATGTCTGCCTTTGACCCGCCGTTATTTGCAAGAAATACAGCCAGTGCCACTGCCTGCGCGCCCCTGATCCCTTCAGTATGGTTATGAGTGATCTCCGCTGACTTCATCGCTTCTTCAAGGACCGTCTCCCTTGTGTTAAACGCGAACCCGACCGGACTGACACGCATTGCTGAGCCGTTCCCCCAGCTGTTGTAAGGCACGGGATTGTCAGAGAAGAGCCACTGAATAAACGCGCCCCCGTAACCGCAGTGAGGATATCTCCTTCCGATATTTCTTATCGAAGCCGCGTAATCGCCGTCTGTTAATATGGCCTTCGCGATCGCTACCGTCAGGACGGTATCGTCAGTGAAATGGTTTCGAGGACCAAACAGGGGGAAGTCCTTTGTCTTGATCCTGCTGCGTTCGTATATGTATCCGATAATGTCGCCTGCTATCGCGCCTATCATATTTATTCAAAACGGTCCAGCGTCGGATAAATGCTTATAAACTGCTAACTACAAAAGGGCATTCGGTAAATATGGGTACTGTCTGGGTCAGATTCAGAATGGACCGACGGCTCAGGAAAGTGCAGGAACAGAGCCCGGTCTGCGAGTCGATATCAACAAAAGTGTGTTGTATACTCAGGTCCCGGATGCAAGCAATGCCAGTTTTTCAATAATGGCCTCCGGCTCGGCAGGGACCTTTTCCGGACGAATCGAGTTGAGGTCTATGCCTGCCAGTCTCTTTACGGACGGGCACTGCGGTATAGGAATATCAGGATAGTTCTTCTGGAAATCAGGGAACTTGGCCGGGGAAGCGGTCTCAAGAACCGCAATGACCGACCTGTCTTCGCTGAAATATTGCCTGTATCTGAAAGATGCCGCCACCCCGATAACTCCATGCGGTTCAAGGACGATATTGTTTCTCCGCCAGAACCTCACTATATGGGCCTCGATGTCCTCATTAGTGATAATGTCCTCTCCGAAAACGTCCCTGCGCAGGTTCTCCACGACAGCCGGACTGATGCTCCTTTTGTCTGCGAGAATATCTGGTATATTCACGGGGGTCTCTCCGTAGAGAAACAGAATACGCTCAAGGTTAGAGGGCAAGGAGATGTCCATGGAATTTGCTAGCGTCAGCTTGTTGCTGAGGCTGCCTGACGCGGTCCCTTTTCCGACAATATTAGCAAAGATATTGTTAGCGTTCGTCCCGGCGATAAATACCCTGACCGGCAGTCCCATACGCTTTGCTATCAGGCCGGCGGTAAGATTTCCCAGATTTCCGGAAGGCACTGAGAAAATAACATTTTGTCCGGGCATCATCTTGTTGAGACCCGCCCATATGAAAAAATAGTACACAGTCTGCGGCAGTAGTCTCCATAGGGAAATGGAATTCGCGGATGTCAGATGAAAGCGGTTGCGTACTTCATCATTATTCAGCATGGACTTGGCCAACTGCTGGCAGGCATCGAAATTACCTTTGACCGGGACGGCACTGACATTCCCTTTTATCGAAAGCATCTGTTTTTCCTGGACTTCTGAAACGCCGTCCGCGGGATAAAGGACCAATACTTTAGTATTCGGCAGACCATGAAATGCTGTCTGTATCGCTGTGCCTGTGTCCCCTGACGTGGCGACTATAATGGTGACCTCTCTCTTGTTGACCGAAAGATAATAGCTCATCAGTCTCGCTAGGAAACGGGCAGCGAAGTCCTTAAAGCTGCATGAAGGTCCTCTGTCGAGACGGGCAATGATAAGGTTGTTGTCGTCCAGGGCTTTTTCAATAGGGATATGCGTCTCGCTGTATGCACCGTCACATATGTCTGCAAGGACTTTATCCGAGATATCTTCTTCAGGCAGAAAGCCCCTCATGATGACCCATGCCATTTCAGGATAGGTCAAATCTGATAATTTCTTTATGGCTGTTTCAGTAAAGTACGGCAGTCTGGCAGGCATGAAAAGTCCATAATCGGAAGATAGTCCTCTTTCAAGCACCAGGCTCCATTTATAGCGCTTAAGACCATCACGGTCCCGCGTAGAGACAAATTGAGATGAGTCCTGGGAATAATCAGGTAATAATGTCGTTAACTTCTTTGTATCCATCAAAAATCTCCTTACAGAAGCAGAGGCTCATGATTAGTCTATACCGGCAATATAATTTTTTCAATTCGCGGCGGGAAAATAAAGTGTCGCCTCTCATAGAGTCAATTTAATCCCGGTGAGAGGATATGGATCAAGTTATCGACCCGATGCTATGTTCGTTACAGAATCAGACTTGACCAGTGCAGGATCACTGAACATCTACGGCAACGGAATCAAAATAAAATGCGTCTCTGTCCCGAACTCCGTTCATGGTTGTATCGACCCCGAAGTATAAGGTATAGCGGCCCGCAGACCATCTCACGTCGGTCGGGATGTCGACCTGTGTAATGTTTTCCAGGCGGCCCTGCCTGTAAAAAGCGTCTCCGCGTCTCCACTTCTCTGTAGATGCGTCATAATAATACCAGCGGTCACGATACTCCATTAATACCCACCAGTCGGCATCATGACCGCTAAGGCTTCCGGGATCAAGTGCTATCGTTGCCGTAGCGCTTTCTCCCCTGGAGATATTGACCACGCCGTTCTGGCTGTTTACCTGAATCCCCGCAGCCGGTATTACTATATTGGATACGGTCCCTTCAAGCGGCACATTCATAACTGGAGTATCAGGGTCGTTTGAAGAAACTGAAAGAATTGCGCTCTTCTGACCTGGGAATTCCGGGGTAAAGACTATATCCAGTACGCAGCTTTCGGAAGGCGGCAATGTCTGCTTCGTACAATCGTCATTTACTCCGATGCTGAACTCAGACGCATCAGCCCCCCCGATATAAACAGCATCTATTCTGAGAGTGTCTGTTCCCGTATTGGACACCATTAATGTCTTTAAAGACGGTGTCTGCATCTCTGCAGAAATGGACAGCCGGTCTGACTGACAGGTGACCCATACATTATCGAGAGCCCAGAAACCATTCCCGGCATCATTAACATATCTGAATTTTACCTGCGCATCTGTCACGCCCGCCGCGGAGCTGATGTCAATCTCCTTCCAGTTCGCTACCGGATATCCGTCGTCTCCATAAATGCTGACATGATTTGTCCACGTGGCCCCTCCGTCATTACTGACATCCACATCAATATTGCCTGAATACGCATCGTACTGGTTACTAAAGATCAGCTCCACGTTGCTGCATGAAGCAGTATCGATCCGGGGAGTTACTGCCTCATCGATTCCAGTCGCTGTGCACGAAGAATCCACTATAACGTATTCTCCGGCAAACGGGTATCCAATTGACCTTCCGCAGGGATTCTCTGTGCTCCATCCTCCCTGCAAAGACCACTCGGCCGGCGTCCCGGAATCAAAGTCTTCGCTTAAAAGCACATTGCTGACCATGATATCCGGGGCACAGTCTTCATCGACCTGGCCGTCACAATCATTATCAAGATTGTCTCCGCAAGTGGTTTCCGTACTTTCCGGCGGCGTCCCCGGCAGGCATGAATTAATCTCTGCAGCGTTCTGACATATGATCTGGCCTGTTGATGTACAGACCCCTGTACCGCATGAAATAGCGGCGGTCACATAATGGTTATCAGGGATACCGTCACAATTATCGTCCACTCCATCGCATGTGTCATCAGCCATACCGGGATTAATGTATGAGGCAGTATCATTGCAGTCATCCCCCTGCGCGGTCTGGCATCCGGCAGGTACGCATCCGGCACCCGTGCACGAACCGTTTTTCGATATATTTATATAACCGTCATCATCGACATCACAGTAGTAGTCTACCGGAACAGGTATTACCGATGTGGTAAACGTATAGTCCCCGGACACAGCCATATTACCGGATGCGTCACGGCTTATCACTCTGTAGTGGTACAGCGTTGAGGAATTCAATCCGCTTATCTGCTGACTGTGGCTTGTTACCATTGATGCATTAAGTGCAGTAGCATCGCCATAAGACACGCTGGTGCCATATTCAACCTGAGTATTTGATGTCTCATTCGTAGTCCAGCCGATAGTCACGGATGTACTTGTAATACCCGTCGCCTCTACGCCGGATATCACAGGTGCCGATGTATCAATAGCCGGAAAGGTCTTGCTCATCTCATTTGAATATCCGCTTTCATTCCCCGAAGTGTCATAAGCAGTCGTAGTAAAATAATATGTCACCCCTGTTGATAAATTGTCGACTTGATATGTCAAGACATCGCCGACATCAATGCTTTCAGAATAATTACCTGATGAAGTCCCATAATATACGTTATATCCGGCAAGGTCATTCAGAGGGGTCCCGTCATCATTCGCAGTTGGAGGTGTCCATGTCAATACAACACTTGCGGCAAAAAGGACGTCGCTGTGAGACAGGAATAACAAACAGTAAATAAAAATGTAAAATAAATTTATTTTTTTCAGTTTGCTGATCATTGTCCTTCCTCCCGCTACACTAAAAAAGCCTGTTTCCAACAAATAGAAACAGGCTTTTTCCTTAGATAAACTCCGGGCCAGCACTGTTTCTTCGACAACCGGCTATCCTTACACTAGGACCCTTGGCTTTGTGCCCCCTGGTTACCCAGGGTTTACCTTTATCGGAAACTTATATTTATGTCTTTCGAATTTATGATAGATGAAAGAAGACAGGGGCTCCGTGATTAAAATCACCCAGTGGGAATTAATGCGCAGACAAACTTTTTTTCTTAGGCTTTATTCAGGATTTAAAATGATTTGTCATTTTTTCAGAGATGCTTATTTAATTAAGGCGGGTCTTTAATGATAGGAATATTTCTCTACAGAAAATGTCGATATCCTTTACACTAAATATTTATTCATACAAGTAATGTTAAGCATCGATTACAATGCGTCATAAAAACATATTATTAATCAATACGTTTCATCTTAGGTTAATTTGGCATATTTTTTGCCTTTAACATATACAGAATTGCCGGACGGGCACTTGATATGAATATTAAAAAGTACACATTTTGTTGTTTGCCAGTAATCGCAGCGGCGATACTGTTTTCATCAATTTATTTGTCAGCTTCAACACATCCGGATATTGAACCATCTTCTCTCTATGAAACCATTGCTTCATCTTTTCATGACATTGCCGCACGTTTCATAAACTCTATCTTCCCAGGTTCCTCAACAGGTGTAACGTCAAATCCAATTAACAGTAATAATGTGAATGCGAATATGTATGGGGGCGACAGTGCTTCTTCTCCGGAGCCGCTTACGTTATTACTTTTGGGAACAGGTTTGATGGTGGCTGCGCTTTATAGAAGACTTAAAAACAAATAGACCTTCCAAAGTTATCAGCACCTCCAATGCGATGATGCGCTTTAATTCCGAATAAACTGAGAATATCTATTGATTGAACGAGTTGAACGAGTGTGATAATCTGAAAGTCATTCCTCTGGCATTAAAATCATCTGGATTCGTCTTTAGCAAACAGCCCGTATTTATCAATCAGGTCATATAATGTAGGTCTGCTTATTCCCAACTCCTCGGAAGCCTTTTTTATATTCCCGCCGTGTCTTTCCACTACATCCGAGATCAGGTCTATTTCAAGTCTTTTACGGGCCTCTTTCAGGGTCACTCCATAATAGTGTTTTTCCGGCTGCCCCCCCGTCCTGGCCTCCACCGACGGCTCACTCAATCCCAGATGATAAGGTTCAATCATGCCCGCCTCGGCTGTAATTACCGCTTTCTGGAGTTTGTTTTCGAGCTCTCTGACGTTTCCGGGCCATGGATATCTCTCAATTTCATATATAGCGGAACGGCTGAATCCGCTTATTTTCTTCTTGAACATTGTCTTATACCTTTCAAGAAATGCATTGGCCAGCAGCTTTGAGTCTGATCCCCTCTCCCGCAGCGGAGGAACATCAATAGTAATGACGCTTATCCTGAAGAAAAGGTCTTCTCTGAATTTACGTTCCCGCATCGCAGCGGTCAAATCAACATTAGTTGCCGCTATGACCCTCGTATCTATTCCGATATCTTTCCTGCCGCCGAGACGCTGGATCTTTTTTTCCTGCAGGAACCTCAGTAGCTTTGCCTGCAGATTCGTCGGCATCTCGCCTATTTCATCGAGGAACAAAGTCCCTTCGTCCGCATATTCAAATTTCCCTTTTTGCATACCGTATGCATTGGTAAAAGCACCCTTTTCATATCCAAACAGTTCGGATTCCAGAAGTGTCTCGGGTATCGCTCCGCAGTTAATCGGAATAAAGGGGCCGCCGTTTCTCAGACTCCTGTCATGAATCGCCTTTGCAACCAGTTCCTTGCCGGTGCCGCTTTCACCGGTTATCAGTACCGTTATATCGGTGGAAGCAACCTGCCTGATAGTCTCGAAGATCTTTTGCATCTGGGAGCTCTGTCCTATCATGCCGGCAAAACCGATTTCACTGTCCAGCATTTTATGCAGCTTATTGTTCTCGGATTCTATCGCGGCGAGATGAAAAGCCCTTTGCAGTATTACCTTCAACTCGCCCATATCAACGGGCTTAAGATAGTAATCATATGCACCCATTTGGATTGCGTTCAGAGCGTTTTTCCTGTCGTTGTTACCGGTAATTATGATTACTTTTGTCTCCGGGGCCCTGTCCAGTATTTCGCTCAGACACGCAAGGCCTTCGCCGGAACCGTTTTCATCGGGAGGAAGTCCCAGATCAAGCGTAACGACAGGAGGTCTTTTTTTTGCGAATATCTGCAGCGCTTCTTCCCTGTTCAGGGCCTGAGCGATATTATATTCCTTTGACAAACCCCATTTCATTTGATTCTGGATATCGGGGTCATTTTCAATTACGAGTATCTGTTTCATCGTATCCTGCAACCAACTAAAAAGTCATAAGACATTACATATACCCCAAATCCCTTAGCTTCCCCATGATCTCTTCCTTCCCCTGTCCGCGCCCAGCTCTTTCATAAGTATTTTCCAGGTCCTGCTCCCATGCAGGGATATCAGACATTTTGACAGTTGATCCCTTGGCGCCAAGCGAACGGTATCCTTCCTTGTACAAAACGCAGAATGGCACCTTGTATTTGAATATAAAATCCCATATGTCCCTTTCCTTAAAATGCAAAATCGGCTGGATCCTCATATGGGGCGGCGTCTTCCTTGGACTGAAGTAATCTTCTTCTATGCGGGCCTCCTGTTCGTCCCACCTGATAGCTGTAGCAAGTGCCTGGACTTTATTATTTTCAAGGAATACGTTCATGGCCACAGTCTTCATTAAATGATTGCCGACATATGACTCCGGTTCGAAGGGGAACTCTTCTTCGTCAAACTCAAGAATTTCGATTTCCTTTCTGTTACGTTCGTTGAGACTGTCCACCCTGACCATGTCTCCGACCTTTCCGGCTTTATCACTCACATCGGTATTCTTTGCAATTCTGGCATCCAGGCTCCACTCTTTTTTCAGCTGGTTGAATATGTCCCATATTTCATCGAAAACATAACCTTCATCAATGAACATGCACTTGGGCATCTTCATACCCAGATCCTTACAGGTTTCCCTGAACAGCCATACCATAGTAGTGCTGTCCTTGCCTCCGGTCCAGGCAACGGCCATATTATCAATACCGTATTTTTTGATTGCCTCTCTAATAATCTTCTTTGAATGGTCAATCTTCTCATCAAGGCTCATGGCCATAAGTCTTTCCATTTCATCGCTGGTCACATTACCCTCCTTATTTTCAATTAATTAAACAGTTATTACGATTGTCATAAATAGATTAAAGCATGACTCATACTCATTCTTCAACTTACAGCCGTATAAACAGGTATCTCTTATTGTCGGATATCTGATAATAATATTCGGTAGCAATATCAGATTTCTTTAATTTACGGGACTTCCAGTGATAAACATTTTATATGTCAGAAACCGGAATAAATTACGTCCCGTTTACCGGTAAATACAGTGTAAAATCAGAGCCGGTTCCTTCCTGACTTATTACCTTTAATTTTCCTGAATGCGATTCAGCTATCATCCTGCTCTGGTACAATCCGATACCGAGACCTTTCTTCTTCGTTGTCTGGAAGGGCATAAAAAGACGTTTCTCTATAAATTCGCGTGACATGCCGCAGCCGTTATCGGATACCCTGACAAAACCCATATTGTTTTCCGTACCGACCACAACTTCTACCCTGCCATGACTATTCGTCGATTCAAGCGCGTTTATGATCAGATTAACGACGACTTTTGAGATTTCCTCCTTATCAAACCTGGTTTTTACAGGCTGAAGCTGTCTGAAAGATAATCCAGAATTTCCGTTCAGGTTCAACTGACTTATGACCGATTTCACGTAATCGCCCAAATCCGAATATTCAAAATGAAGACTTGACTTCCCAGGCAGGGCCTTGAGTTTACCTATTATGGCCTTCATTTTTTCTGAAGTGTTTGAAATGGCCTTTATTGCGTCCCGCTGGAATTCCGGGTTGTCGATGTGTTCCTCCGCATTCTGGACGATTAGCGAGAGCATTGAAGTCGCATTTTTCAGATCATGCAGGATAAACGACGACAGTTTACCCACTGCTTCCATTTCTTTTGCTTCCATCAATTCTTCCGAAAGTCTCGCATTCAAAATGGCCAGCATCGCCTGTTTAGAGAGATTTTTCAAAAGGTCATAATCCTCAAAATTGTAATCAGCGTCAGCATGCCCGTCTTCCAGTACTATGAAGCCCACTAGTTCCTCCACATTCATCAGTGGTACTATCAGGGAGGCCCTGGTTTCCTCTATAAAATTTCCGGAGAGAGAAACTATTTTTTTACATTTCGGATCACGCACATCTAAAATCCATTTTGTGTTCTTAAGAAATTCCACAAGCTCTTTCCCCGGCTTTATGTCCGTCAAAGACTGGTTCATCGCCCGGACCCCGTGATATTCCTCATCGCTTTTCTCTTTCAGCCACAGAGTAACACCCCTTGCGCCTATTGCATCCTTGAAACCGGCGGCGATGGCGCCGAGCAGATCATCAAAAGAATGCTTCAGGGAGATCTGCTGCGTAAACTGCAGCCACTGTTCCCTGTAGTCATATTTCTGTTTAAAAAAGTTCTTGTTCAGAAAAACCACGGCCCTTCTTCTCAGCCTCTCCGAGAATATTATGATAAGAACTATGATTGCGCCTACAAATCCCATGAAAGTCGTAATATTTTTACCCACAACAGGCCCGAAATACTGCATACCCTGACCGAGCAGTCCAAGGCTGAGAAGATAAATCCCCACTATTACCAGGCTTAATGATCTGTACAGGATCTTCCGTGACACTGCAAGTTCAATATCCATCGTCTTATGCCTGTACAGCGAAACACCGACGAGGAGAATAGAAATCAACGTTATTCCGGACCTCACCGGGAGGAGATACATGTTTACCGACCGGTAAAGCAGGGCATGACTGTAATAAAAAATATTAAGCGCAACGCCCGCTCCCGCCCCGAATAT
>JBFLYJ010000687.1:0-1504 GCA_040756635.1 Nitrospirota bacterium | reverse complement strand
GACGAGATCAGGGAATACATCGCCAAGGGAGCGTCTTTGATGAAGATAAAAGAGGCGGCCCTGAAAAACGGCATGGTGCATTTAAAAGCAGCCGGGATACAAAAGATCAGACAGAACATTACGAGTATCGAAGAAATTGTGAGACTTATTGACTGAAGCAGTGAAGTGAAAAAGTAAACGGTATGCCATTTTTTACCTATAAGGCGATCAACAGCGACGGCGAATTGATAAAGGGCATTGTCGAAGATATTGACGAGGCCAGCGCCTCAGGCAATGTCACAGCATCAGGCCTTCATGTTGTAAAAATGCACAGGGCCGGCGGCCTGTCGGATTTTCACCTGAGGAAACTCAGGTCATGGGGGATCAAGAGCAGCCTCGTCATCGAGTTTGCAAGCAACCTCGCCGTTATGCTCAGGTCCGGCCTTCCCCTTGTTACATCCATTTCGGATATTGCAGTGACGTCCGACAACAAGCGGTTCATGTCCAGGCTGCTCGAAGTGAAAAGGACGATTGAAATGGGATCGAGTTTTTCTTCCGCCCTGTCGGCCCATAGCGATATATTCCCGGAGATCTTCATCAACCTCGTTTCCGTAGGAGAGGAAACCGGAAAGCTGGATGAGAGCCTGTCGGAGGTCGCGGTGCACCTGCAGAGGATGGAAGATTTAAGAAGCACGATGATACGGGCGCTGATGTATCCTGTTTTCGCGCTTATCGGCACAACAGGGGCGCTTTTGTTCTGGCTTATTTATGTCCTGCCCAAGATGACCTCACTGCTTACGTCAATGGATGTGGAGTTGCCTGCCCTTACGCGGTTCCTTATGTCAGCCAGCAGCTTCAGCCAGGGCCACTGGTATGTCTTTATAGTTGTTCCTGCTGTTGTTTACATAATAGTCACCATGCTGTCAAAAAAGGAATCCACAAGATATTATGTCGACGCCGTCAAGCTGAAGACCCCGATATTCAAACTGCTTTTAACCAACAAGCTTCTTGCGCTGTTTGCCGAACAGTTGAGGATACTCGTTACAGCGGGTGTTACAATTGACAGGTCTTTTGATATTATGATAAACGTTATAGACAACTCGGTATTCAAGAAGGCGCTTGTGGATATCAAGGAAAATATAATGCTCGGAGGGAGGATCAGCGAGTCCGTAAAACAGCGCAGCGACCTGTTCCCCAACCTGGTCGTGAGGATGATATCCATAGGAGAGTCAACCGGCAATTTAAACGAACAGCTTAATTACCTCTCGGAATATTACCTTAAAAAACTCGATGACGTCTCCCAGAAATTGGGGAAAATGATAGAGCCGATAATCATCATGGTAATAGGCTCCATATTCCTGATAATTATTCTCGGGCTGATGGCCCCGATATACGACCTGATATCACAGATAGGAAAATAACAATGGATTTTCTGAGCTTCTTCGGACTGAAGGAAGACCCTTTCAAATTAACTCCCGACCCCGCATATTTTTATCCCTCATCGACCCACAATGAAGGGCTTCTC
>JBFLYJ010000686.1:0-1512 GCA_040756635.1 Nitrospirota bacterium | reverse complement strand
CAAGCATTATCCTGAGGCCATTATCGATGTCGCCGAGATAGACCCGGACATGGTAGCCGTAGCCCAAAAATATTTTTATTTCAAAGAAAACGAGAGGATGAAAGTGCATGTTGATGACGGCAGGCTCTTCGTCAAAAGGACCAAGAAGAAATACGACTGGATCATTCTCGATGCGTACCAGAACGATTATATTCCTGCTCATCTCACAACCCTTGAGTTCCTCAGGGAAGTGAAGGGGAAACTGAAGGAGGACGGTGTTGTTGTCGCAAACATTACTTCACCATACAGGAACAAGTTCTTCGACTCCATGGTCATTACCTATGAGAAGGCGTTCTCCCATTTCTATATTTTCATGGGGAAGAAATCTGCTAATTTTATTTTTGTGGCAACGGCGAACAGTAAAGTAAAAGATAAATACGACATCGAGAAAAGGGCCGGAAAGATCCAAGCACTTAGGAAGTTTGATATTGATTTGCCGGAAATAGCGGCACGATATGAGGCTTCGGCGGCATATGAATGGGATGGAGCAAAAATTCTCACCGATGACTTTGCCCCGGTGAATCTCTATCAGCATCAAAAATCAGGGGCACAGTAAGGAGGTACGCGTAATGATAAAATTTGTCGTTTTTATTTGCGGTGCAGTTGTTATGTCCTTTGAAATATTGGGCAGCCGGGTGCTCGCGCCCAACTTCGGCAGTTCTGTCTTTGTCTGGGGCAGCCTCATAAGTGTCTTTCTCGCGGGGCTCTCGGCAGGATATTATCTGGGAGGACGAATCTCCGACATAAACCCTTCATCGAAAAAGCTGAGCCTTATGATCATCGCTCCGGGCATCCTTTTTCTAACCTTTCCCTTATACAGCGCTCCGATATCGGACTGGATATTCGTGAAGGATCTCGGGGTAAGGATTAGTCCTCTGATAGCCTCAACCGTGCTCTTTTTGATTCCTTCGGTATTCCTCGGCATAGTGAGTCCCTATACCGCAAAATTGATGATCTGCAGTCTCCGTACATCGGGGAAAACCATCGGCACGCTCTATGCCCTTTCGACCTTTGGCAGCATTATCGGGACACTGATCACGTCGTTTTACCTCATTACGATTGCAGGAGTCAACGCCCTTATCATAGGGCAGGGGGTTCTTCTTATCGTATGCGCAATACCCCTTTTCTTCATCAACCTGCGTTGCAGCACTGACTATACGGAATCTGCGGGAGAAGCTATCAATACCAAATGAAGAAAAGGCAGACAACCGGGGATAACGACTTTCATGGACATGATCATTCGCATGATGCTCACAGCCATGTCCACGGTATTGTTGACCCCACGCTTTTTACTACACAACGCGGCATGTGGGCTGTCAAATGGTCATTTTGGGGATTAGCGGTAACCACTATTTTTCAAGTCGTTATTTCCCTGATTTCCGGCAGTGTCTCGCTCCTTGCCGACACTATTCATAATATCGGTGATGCTGTCACTGCCATACCACTATGGTTTGCTTTTACTCTTGCCAGGAA
>JBFLYJ010000685.1:0-1522 GCA_040756635.1 Nitrospirota bacterium | reverse complement strand
TCCAGAAAGTGTTCCTCTATCTGATGCTCCCGTGTAATCCTTCCGGTTAAAAAAGACCATTGCAGGGGGAATCTTCCGGGAACGAGGTGGACATTCGACCAGTGCCAGAAGACAACAACGGTAATCGCCATGATCGCCTCATCGGCATGCATCAATCTTGCAAGATCCTGAAAGAACTCCGGGTTGGGCCAGAAGTTCGCCATTGTTTCCGGGTAAAGCAGGCTTGTGCCTGCGGTTACCAGAACAAAGGTGCCCCACAGTATTGCAATATAGTGGAGTTTTTGTTTGTACATGAATTTGTACATCTTGGGCCGGTACTGCTCCTTGCCTAAAAAATATTTAAAGTCATGCACGATGTCATTGATATCTTTTGCCAGCGGGATCTGCGTTCTTGTGATGTCGAACTTTTTGTTCATTATCTTGCTTACTGTTCCGCCGATAATCGTCAAAAGATGGTACGCGCTTGCAGCAACCATGAAGATCGCCGCTATCCTGTGAACAAGCCTTGCCGTATCGGGGCCTCCGAAAAGCGGCATTACAATCGGCGCCCACCAGAGGGTGCTGAAATGCAGTGTCAGGCCAGTGGCAGCCAGAATCAGAAAGGTTACAAAGGTCACGAAATGCTGTATTACAATGTGTATCGAATATCTCGGAAGGTCTCCCAACGGGTCTGATTTAACATGCTTGTAAATGTCCCTCGGGATATTCCCCACGCCTTCTACATGGGTAAAATAATCGTCTTTTTCCGTTATGCCGGTTGAAGCTGCAACATTTTCACTGGAAGCCGCCATCTTACCTCCTAATTTTTATAATAAATTTATATTAAATTCTCGGTTTCCGTTTTGATATCCCGCGCCATGATGGTCCCTGCCTTATCTGCAGGCTGATTCCGTCTTTTCTTCTTCCGTAAGTTTCAAGTATCGCAAGTCCGATGAGGCCGAAAACAGACCCATAAAATGCAACTGTCAGCCCCATATTTACAACACTCAGAATCGGCTTGTTATGGCCTGAATGCACATCAATCTGTACAAACCGCTCATTTGCGTCTTTGTGGCATTGCATGCAGGTCTTGACACGGTTGTTTTTGTTGACGGTGGATACTCTTTCATCTTTTTTGTAAATGTCATGTATTGAATTTGTGGCATGGCAACTGATGCAGTCTGCTGAATTCTCCGAGCCGAGGGATACGGATTTCCCATGGATCGAATTCTTGTAAGTCTCTACGGATTCGAGGCTTACTTCAGACACCCTGAATCTCTTCATCTGCTCAACATTTTCATGGCAATTTTTAGAGCACAACTGGACTATCTCCTGGGGCGAACGGGAGGTTTTATGTCTCAGGCGGTGCGTAATATGTTTATACGCCATTGTAACTCCCTGCCTTTCGTGGCAGTTCAAACACCGGAGGAGACTTGTTGAGGCAACCCGCTCTTCATCCACTTTCGTATATATTGGATTTTGATGACAGTACTTGCAATAAGGCTTTGCGTCCTTTAATTCAGGTGAATCGGCTGACTTTATG
>JBFLYJ010000684.1:0-1529 GCA_040756635.1 Nitrospirota bacterium | reverse complement strand
GGAATGTCGGCTTAGACATAAATAAAGAGGTCAGGAAAGAGATATTAAAAGGTATCGGTATCGAGAGCGGGACGAACGAGACAGGGGAAGAAAAAGTCAACCTGAAAATGGAGGATGGCATTAATAATCATGAAGCGGAACAAGCGATACGTATAAAAGAAGATGGAGAGCACGGCCCTTCTATCTCCTATATGGACTGGCTTAAGAACGTCATCCAAGGGGAGTTTGGAAGAGGAAAATCCGGGCAAAGCGTTTCAGAAGAGATAATGCAGAAGCTGCCCGTCACTTTCATCATATCTTTCGCATCCATCGTCCCGGCGGTGCTTGTTTCTTTTTTTATCGGCTTGTTCAATGACAGTCGTTCCGTCAATGCTGCGAGCAATATAATTTATCTTCTGACAGCGCTTCCTGCATTTTTTCTGGGCTACCTTCTGATCGCAATATTCGGTTATTACCCGAACGTTTTAATCAATTATCTGTTCGCGATCTTCAGTCTGGGGCTGAGCAGCGGCATCATCAATGAAATGGGCAGATTCGTGAATAGTTCAATGAAGAAGGAGTTGTCGAGGGACTATATAGAAACGGCCATCGCCAAGGGTCTGAGGGAAACAAATTTGCCGCTTCCGGGGACGATCGGATTTCATGCGTTCAGAAACGCCCTGATCGGCATTATGCCGAGAATAGGGGCCTTATTTGCATTGATCATAAGCGGCAGTATGATCGTTGAACAGGTGTTCGGTCTCAACGGCATCAGCTTTATGCTGCTTGACGGACTCGCGGAGAAAGACAGAACAAGGGTCCTGATTGTCGTATTCATGTCGGTCATACTCGTACGGATCGGCACAATCACGTCCAATTTGTTTTATCTGCTGCTTAATCCCAGATACGGGCAGAGATGAGGTAAGTGGAGCGGTGCTATGAAAAACAAGACCAAAAAAAAGGATCCTGACATAACTTTAGGGCAGCTTAAGGACATCCGTTTTTACGCCTTCTTTTCTTTTGCCCTGTGGCCTGTTATCGTTTTGCTCTCGGCCGCGGCTTCCTTATATTTCCTGATCGCAGGGATTTTTACCGCTGACAAAAAGAAAATGCATAAGGCGCTTATTTGTCAATATTCGATCGTACTTCCATTTTATTTGATGAAACTTTCGTTCAAGGAAAGGGCCGTCACCGCGTTGACCGCCGTTTTCCTTCTTGTCCCCTTCATGGCGGCCACGGTATTAAGCCCGTTCTTCTTCTTGTTTTCAGACGGATCAGCGGTAAATAATATCGGCTCCCAGCCTCCATGGATATATCAGCTCTTCGGTTATAACGGGGTAGGGTTATTCGGCACTAACAGTGAAGGTGTAAGAATCGAGGAGATAGTGTTTACCGGTGCCGGGCATGTATATTTTACAAGCCTGATTGCCGTGGTCTTTATTTTTGTATGCGGACTATGGCTGGGAAAGCTTACTTTTTATAAAAGGGCAGAATTCAACATCATGAATGCGGTCGAAATTATTGAGACCATTCCCGTCCTTTTTCTGCTT
>JBFLYJ010000683.1:0-1534 GCA_040756635.1 Nitrospirota bacterium | reverse complement strand
ACTTTACAAGAAGTCGGTTGACACAAAAATGACCCCCACGGCACTTTTTTATACAGGCAATTGCTATTACAATCTTAATGATTACGATAATGCAATAAAAGAATACGAAAGGTTCACCGGGAAATTCAGCAGCGACAAGCAGATTCTTCCCCTTGTTTATCAGAAAATGGCAGCCGCATATTTAAAAATAAACCAGAAAGAGAAAGCGATTAATGCCCTCGCCAAACTTGCCGGCATAGACGATGGTATTTTCAAAGATACCGCTGCGGTTATTGAAGCCAGAATGTATGACGAATCAGGGGACAAAGAAAAAGCATTGGCAAAATATAAAGAGATAATAACAAAGTATCCTACCTCTCCATGGAGTACCGAAGCCAGCGCCAGGTTAGCGGCTGAAGAAGCGAAAACTCAATCAGGCACCCCTGAAAATATATCCTTAACTCCGGTACCTGCAGCTGACTCCGGAACATCAAATCCGCCTGCAACCGCCGCTCCTAAATAGATCCGGCCCCTGGTCCGGATTATTCACAAGTTAAGACAGGATAATGTTTATGAATAAAGCGGGCTAGTACTCTGAATTATATTTCTTTACCCTGAGTTTTAACGCCTCAAGCTCAGCCGGATCATACCCGGCAAAGAGCAGGGAAAATACGGAATTGTTTGTCAGCAGAGGATCAATATCCCCGGACATTACGCCTCTGTCGGTCAATTCTCTCCAGCATGATGTGCCTGGCAGGGGTGAGAACTCGGTCAGGTTGGTCCTTAAGCCGAGGCCTTTTATAAATTCAACTCCCTCTCTCACTTCCGCGAGTTGCTGTCCCGGAAGACCGTACATGAGATATACCCCTACCTGTTGCTTTGTAAAGCCGTGTCTCTTCAGATTCTGAACAGCCAGGCTGAAGATGTCCGTAGAAACCTTGCCGCCTGTCTCGGTCTGCCTTGCGCTGTTTACGGTTTCCAAACTCAATCTGAGTGTCGTAAAGCCCGCCTGCTTCATTAAATACGCAAGCTCGTCATCTATGAATCTCGCGTGGACACCATTAGGGCAATGAAACCTTATATTGAGACCTGACCTTATGACTTCTTTCAGAACAATCTTCAGATGGCTATCGGCATTAACCAAGAGTGCATCATCGTAAAAGGCAAAGTCCCTCACTCCCATACGGGACAGCTCTCTTATGTCATTGATTATGTCGTCCGGACTGTATTGAAAAAACCCATCGTACAGTAAAGAAGACGCACAATACGTGCATTTATACGGACAGCCTGAACCGGTCATGAGCGGTGCGAAAGGATATTCTTCATATAAACCGAGTTTATAATACGGCCTGACATTTCGGACCGCGCCTAACCTGATGCCCAAATTCGTCATGAGCAGTGAAATATCATGCCCCATATTTTTTCCACGAGTTTTATCAATACGCCCGCTGTACAAAAGATCCGCTCCAATATGCGTTGAAGCATGTCCCGGACAAAGGGTTGCATATATCCCTCCCGCTATCACAGGTGTGCGCGGAGACAACGCCTTTACGAT
>JBFLYJ010000682.1:0-1544 GCA_040756635.1 Nitrospirota bacterium | reverse complement strand
CTACGGCCAGCTTGGCGGCTATCTTCGCAATCGGGAAACCGGTCGCCTTGGAAGCGAGCGCCGAGCTTCTGGATACCCTCGGATTCATTTCTATGACTATCATGTTCCCATCGGCAGGATTCACCGCAAACTGGACATTTGAACCTCCAGTATCGACCCCGATTTCCTGCATTATTGCGATGGACGCGTCTCTCATTATCTGATATTCCTTGTCGGTCAGTGTCTGAGCCGGGGCCACCGTAATAGAATCTCCGGTATGTACGCCCATCGGGTCGAGGTTCTCTATGGAACAGATGATGACGACATTATTCATGTTGTCACGCATTACTTCCAGCTCGTATTCTTTCCATCCGAGTACCGACTCCTCGACCAGTACCTGGTTCACCGGACTGAGCTTAAGGGCCTTTTTCAGACTCTCCCTGTACTCGTCTATGTTATAAGCTATACCGCCGCCTGTCCCGCCCAGAGTAAATGAAGGCCTCAAAATAAGAGGGAAACTGAGGTCCTCTGCGACCTTAATACCTTCCTCCAGGGAATTTACGTGTGCGCTGCGCGGGGTCTTCAGGCCTATCTTCGCCATGGCCTGCTTAAAAAGCTCCCTGTCTTCTGCCTTCTTTATCGCAGGCAGCTTCGCGCCTATCAGCTCTACTCCGTATTTATCGAGTATTCCTCTTTCGGAAAGTTCAACGGCAAGGTTCAGTGCTGTCTGTCCACCCATTGTCGGCAGCAGGGCGTCAGGCCGCTCTTTTTCAATTATCATTTCGAGCACTTCGTTGGTAAGAGGTTCGATGTATGTAACATCAGCCGTCTCAGGGTCGGTCATGATGGTCGCAGGATTCGAATTGACAAGGACCACTTTGTATCCTTCCTCGCGCAGGGCCTTGCAGGCCTGTGTCCCGGAGTAATCGAATTCACAGGCCTGGCCGATTATGATCGGCCCTGATCCGATAAGTAAGATGCTCTTGATATCTGTTCTTTTAGGCATGCGTTCTTCCTTATATAATGTAATGTCTAAACTGTGCTTTCGATAAAGTCCCTTATTTCCCTTACCGGAATTGAAGGTTCTCCGTCAATTTTACCCCCGCTTAATCCGGCCGCGTAAATCATTTTTTCAGTGCCGTCTTTCAATGAAAGCGACAGAGTGACAAATTCTTCGGTTTCTCCCAGGCCGGGTACCGGGCTTCCATGCTGTGCCGATATCTTCTGAACGAAGTTTGCACCGTCAACATTCCCGGGTAAAAACTGTCTGCTGCCGAGGTCGACCGACGCTATATCAGAGAAGAGGAACTTTTCCCTCTTCTTCATGAACAGGCCGGACTGCGTCAGAAGCACGGTCCTGTCCTTTCTGTCGAAGACGATCTGGAGTTCTCTCTCTTTAAAGATAAATTTATTGGCTCCGATAAAGAACGCTGCAAATATAATAATGAATATGAAATAACGGACAAAAGACGTTCTGCTGCCTGTCAGCATATACGCGGCCAGGCCCGCTGCCGAGGCGACCAGCATTGAGGAAAACTCCTGTGTATAAACGCCGGAGTGCCATA
>JBFLYJ010000681.1:0-1544 GCA_040756635.1 Nitrospirota bacterium | reverse complement strand
ATAGACTATCTCAAACAGAAGGTATACAGCCTGAGGAAAACGCAGTTTCTCGTCATTGACGAGGCTGACCGCATGTTTGACATGGGCTTTATCAGCGACCTCAGGTTTATGCTCAGGCGGATGTCTTCGTATGAACAGCGCCAGTCCATGCTCTTTTCCGCCACCCTTTCTCACCGAGTGCATGAGCTCTGTTATGAGCACATGAATTTGCCGGTGCAGATTTCGCTGACTCCCGAAAATATCACCGTGGAGCAGATTAAGCAGGAACTCTATCATGTCGGCAAATCCGAGAAACTTGGACTTCTCCTCGGCATTATCAGACGTGAACCCGAAGGCCGTTATCTGATCTTCTGCAACACCAAGGCAGCGGTCGAACGGATCGAGCTGTTCCTCAATGCCAATGGCCTTGCAGCCTCCCCTATCACCGGAGACATAGACCAGAGAAAACGGATGAAGGTGCTTTCACAGTTTAAGGACGGGACACTGCCGATCCTTGTGGCCACGGACGTGGCGAGCAGGGGACTGCATATTGACGGGGTGACACACGTGATCAATTATGACCTGCCCCAGGACCGGGAGGACTATGTGCACCGGATCGGCAGGACCGCAAGGGCCGGGGCCGCGGGCATGGCGATAAGTCTTGCCTGTGAGGAGTATGTGCATTCCCTTCCTGACATTGAAGAATACATCCGCCAGAAGATCCCTGTCATGCCGCTTACTGATGAAATGATCATCACGGATTACAAGAGGGGACGGGCAAGGACGAGAGGACTTGGCCCTGATAAGCGATATCAGGGGGGGAAAACGGCGAGTAACGCAAGAGGGCGGGGGACCCAGAGACGGGAGCCACGGCCGCCCCGAAGAAAAGACGGTCCGGCACGAGCGGATAATTCCTCCGGTAGACCTGAAAATGCCGGGTCCCGCCGTCCAAAGAGAAAGTTTCCTTCAAAGAACAGACCGGGAGTCAACCCCTGAATCGTTAAATCAATTTCAAAATAACGGTAGGGGCGAGGTTTTATCGCCCTGTCGAAAGAAGTATTCTCGCCCTTATTCAGATTAGATATATCCAGCAAAAGGGCGGGAAGACCCCGCCCCTACGATACAGACCATGAACGAATTACATATTCAGATAATAGCGAAAGAACTGGCCGTAAAACCACATCAGGTGAAAGCAGCGGCAGCATTGCTTGATGAAGGGGCAACGGTCCCGTTTATCGCGAGGTACCGCAAGGAGGCCACCGGCACCCTTGATGAAGTCGCGGTCGCCGCTGTCAGAGACAGGCTCGAACAGCTCAGGGAAATGGACAAGCGGCGCGAGGCCATTATCAAGTCCCTTGAGGAACGGGACCTTCTGACAGACGAATTAAAGGCGAAGATTGAAGCGGCTGGAACCATGACCGTGCTTGAGGACATCTATCTCCCCTTCCGCCCGAAGCGCCGTACACGCGCTACGATCGCAAAGGAAAAGGGATTGGAGCCCCTCGCGTTACGACTCTTTGAACAGGGAGAAATAGACCCCGAAGCCGAAGCAGCTGCATTCATCG
>JBFLYJ010000680.1:0-1572 GCA_040756635.1 Nitrospirota bacterium | reverse complement strand
CTTATCGACTCTTTTAGTTTATTAAAATTTTTAGAAATATTAATGCTATTATTAGAATCGATAACTGGGTTAGAATTTGAATTCTTTTGCCCTTGAATTTGTGAAATTAAATACGTCAAACCAATTATTACTGTACCTGATATAATGGACTGCACCCCAAAAAGTGGACAGGTAGTTAAGAAACATTCTTAACAAACATCTACAGAAAGGGTGCAAATATGAAAACAAGGAAAAAATTCACACGAGAATTCAAAATATCGATTCTTCGTGAACTTGAGAACGGAAAAAGTTCAGCACAGGTGAGTCGAGAAAACGGCATTCATCCCACAATGCTGTCAAACTGGAAACGGGAATACAAAGAAAATCCCGGGACAGCATTCAGCGGTAAAGGCAACATCAGCAAACCGGAAGCAAAATTAGCAGAATCCGAACGTCTCATAGGTCAGTTGTATGCTGAAAATGCATTTCTAAAAAAAGTATTGAGCAGCTTAGAGACAAAGCTGCAGGAGCATCAAAAACAGAGAGAAGGGAGCTGATTTATATGACAATCCGTAACACGCATAAAGAAACCAATCAAATAAGCATAAGTAGAGGATGTTCAGCTCTCGGAGTCAGCAGAAGCGGATACAACAAATGGATTAGGCAGGATCAGACACATTACTCAGATCCTGAAGAGATGAAACTCAAGAACGAGATACAGGCAATTGCAATAGATTTTCCCAGATATGGATACAGAAGGATAACAATCGAATTGCATAGACGCGGATTTGAAATAAATCATAAAGTCGTTTATGAACTTATGAGGATAGACAACCTGCTGTGCATAAAAAAACAATTTGTTCCGAAGACAACTGATTCTGAACACAACCTGCCAGTCTATCCCAATCTGGCAAGGGACCTTGTTGTAATTGGCATTAATCAACTATGGGCGGCTGATATCACATATATACGGCTGGTGCGGGAATTCGTATACCTCGCGGTTATAATTGATGTATTCAGCAGGAAGTGCATTGGATGGAAATTGGGCAGGGATATTGATGCAAAACTCGCTCTGGCAGCACTGGATATGGCTTTAGCAGATCGCAAGGGCATGGGTATTCTGAACCTTATTCATCATTCTGACCAGGGAGTTCAATACGCCTCATGGGAGTATGTTGACAGGCTCAAAGAAAACGGTATCAAAATTAGCATGAGCAGAAAGGGAAATCCGTATGACAATGCCATCGCTGAGAGTTTCATTAAGACTTTGAAATACGAGGAGGTATATCTCTGGGAATATGAAACATTCGATGAAGCCCACAAGAATATCAAGAAATTCCTGGAAGTGGTATATAATAAAAAGCGGGTTCATTCATCTATCGGATATGTCACTCCTGAAGAATTTGAAAAATCTGAAGGGAGGTTTTAAATAGGAAAGTTTCTTAACTGGTTGTACACAAAATGGGGTTCACTCCACGGTATAGTATTGATGAAGAAAGTCGAAAAACGTTTCGGTGCTTTCAAGGAACTTTTCTCTGGAATTGGTGGAAAATCAAAAGACTTCCTTCCATGTGTCAAGCTGCAAGTCTACAA
>JBFLYJ010000068.1:4989-10698 GCA_040756635.1 Nitrospirota bacterium | reverse complement strand
TATCGTCACTATATCTCAGGCACGGAACTGTCCTCCCTTCAGGCCGTTTCAGGAAACCGATTCAGGACGAGTCAGGAATGGCTGGGCGTCTATCGGGGAGACAGGAAGATCGGACACGTCAGGACATCGTCCGAAAAAATAGGTGATGAGTACAGGTTCACGCAGTCCGGGGAAATCGAGGGCGACAGAGACGGCGGGACCGTAAAATACATCACGAGCTTCAAATGCCTCACCGACCTGTCATACAGGATAAAGTCCTTTGAATTTGAGATGCACTCCGGTAAAACCTTCTTTAAGTCCCGCGGAGAACTGGACAGGGACAATGTACTGCTGGTGTTTATGGAGACCGAGAAACAGAAAAAAACGGAAACCTTAGACATCCATGGCCAGCCTTACCTCCCCGCGACTGTCAAACAGGCGCTTTACTCCAGGGGTCTTGAAAAGGGCAGGCGCTTCAGCATCCCGCTGCTTAACATCTATTCGCTGAAAGTCACCGACACACCCGTTGAAGTCCAGGACCTGGTCCCTGTTAAGGCAGGCATAAACGTTAACACGGCGTACCGTTTGAAGATCGGCAATATCATCTCATGGATCAGCGACGGCGGCGTCACGCTGAAGGAAAAGGACTCTTCCGGGATGCTTTATCTGGCGGAAAACGAGGCCGCGGCAAAATCGAAAGAGACCGGACATTTTTTTGATTATCTTTCGATGCCCGTGATCAGGGCCGAAAGGTTATTGTCAAACACCGAAGACCTTTCATATCTTAAAGCGAGGCTGACCGGTATAGACGTGTCCCGGTTCCCCCTGCTGAATGAGGGGCGGCAGGTCCTGACCGGTGATCTCCTGGAGCTGCGAAAAGAAAGCACGGATTCATTACAGGAAAAGACGTATGAACTGCCTTATACCGGAAAGGACCTGGGGCCGTATCTGTCTCCCGGTCCGCTGGTGCAAAGCGACCATCACACGATCATTTATAACGCAAAGAAATTTATTGCTATCGAAAAAGAAGCGTTCAGGCTGGCGCGTTTTCTGACTTCAAATTTATATATAACCATCGCAAAGGTCCCCTCTTTCCACATACTCCCTGCCATGGACATTTTCAACATGCGGGCCGGTGAAGGTAACGAGCATACCGTACTGTTCACCTCTTTCGCCAGGGCCGGAGGGATGCCTGCGAGAATGGTCGGCGGCCTCGTGTATCTGAATGGATACTTTTATTATCAAACCTGGCCCGAGGTCTGGATCGGCCAATGGGTGCCCGCAGATCCCTGCATGGGCCAGTTCCCGGCTGATGTGACTCACATCCGACTTATGGAGGGGAACGTAGAGGAGCTTGCTACTCTTGGAGAATCGATCAGGGACATGAAAATTGATATAATGGAGGCATTATGATAATACTTGACCGGGTCTTAAAGAGGTACGGAGATCATATCGCCGTCAATGATATCAGCCTGAAGGCCGAGTCCGGGGAGATCTTCGGCTTTCTCGGTCCGAACGGCGCGGGCAAGACCAGCACCATAAAAATGATCATGGGCCTCATGAAACCTGATTCAGGCAGCATAACTATAGGGGGGCACGATATTCAGAAGGACCCGGTGTCCGCAAAGAAAATACTCGGATACATACCAGACAGGCCCATCCTCTATGAGAAGCTTACAGCCTGGGAATATATGAGGTTTATCGCCGGGCTTTATGATGTTGATAAAAAGGCGATGGAAGAAAGGGGCCGGAAATTCCTGGAAATCTTTAACCTGAGCGACCGTATGAACGACCTCGTCGAAAATTTTTCACACGGCATGAAACAGCGGCTTAACCTTTCGGCCGTGTTCATGCGTGACCCGAAAGTGCTTATTCTTGATGAGCCGCTTATTGGTCTCGACCCGCGGGGCGCCAGGCTATTCAAGGAAATACTGCACTCCTCGCGCAATAACGGTATGTGCATATTTATGTCGACCCACATCCTCGAAATCGCCGAACAGATGTGCGACAGGATGGCCATTATCAACAAGGGTACTATAATAGCAACCGGGACCGCCGGCGAAATAAGGACCGCGGGGAGCAATCTGGAACAGGTATTCCTCCATTTAACAGGCGGTGAAGATGTCATGAACATTGTAAAAGAGCTGCAGAAATAGCCTGATCATACAATGAGAGAGTTGATTACCATACTCGCGCCGCAGTGGTGGACATTCAAAAACCGGCTGCTGCATTCCGGACGGGCCTCCCATGTAAAGGCCGTATGCATACTGCTTCTGGGCGGCGGATTCTGGATCGCCGCCCTCCATTATCTGACGATAGTAATCACGCGCATGCAGGGGATAGAAGGGGATGTCGGGGTACTGATTGCATTGAAAGGGCTTACCCTCCTGCTGATGCTAGTCTTTTTTCTTCTCATATTCAGCAGCCTCCTGTCCGGTATTAACAACTTCTATCTCTCAAGTGACCTGCCCGTGATCCTGACGTCTCCGGTGCCGTGGGAGAGTATTTTCCTTTCTAAGTGGCTGCAGACAGCTGTTGAATCCTCATGGATAATACTGTTCGCTGTGTTCCCTGTATTTATCGCCATGGGAATGGTTTTAAAGGCCCCGGCAGGCTACTATTTTTTCCTGCCTCCGGTACTGACGATATTTGTCCTGATCCCTGTGGGGATAGGGGTCATGACAGGCATTTTGCTCATGGCGCTTGTACCGGCAAAGAGGGCGAGAAATATATTCGTCATCCTCGGCCTGCTGACAGTGGCCCTGCTTTTTTTGCTCTTCAGGTTCTTGAGGCCCGAGCGTTTTGCCAATCCGGAATGGTTTGCGAACCTCACCATATTCCTTTCTGAAATGAAACTGCCGGTGTCGGTCTTTCTTCCGAGTATGTGGGTCACCGAGTCCCTGGTGCCTTTTTTCAGAGAGGGAGGGGGGACACCCTTCTTTTACATGGCCCTGCTCTTTTTCACGGCAGGCGCTTCTGTCGTATTCGGCAGCCGCCTCTTCACGACCTATTATTACAACGGGCTTATCAAGGCCCAGCAGTCGTCCCGCTCTGCCGCAATGAAATATGTGGAGGGAGGTATTCTGTTCAAGCTTTTGTCGCCCTGTTTCTCTTTATTCAAAGGTTACAGACGGGCCCTCTTTGAGAAAGACCTGAAGACTTTCTTCCGCAATGTAGGGCAGTCGTCGCAGCTGCTATTACTTTTTGCCATCATTATTATTTATCTCTTCAGCATTAAGGCCCTCCCGCTTGAATGGGGCACATATCTGAGTCTGCAGCTCAAGTATGTGATCTCATTTCTTAACATAGGAGTTGTGGCCTTTGTGGTTACAGCGGTGGCTGCGCGTATCTTCCTGCCCTCAGTCGACAACGAAGGCCGGGCCTTCTGGATAATCAGGGTCTCGCCCGTCAGCATGCGAGGTTTCCTCTGGAGCAAATTCATGACCGCCTTTTTCCCCCTTCTCATACTGGCCCAGCTGCTTATTGTCATTTCGAACATCCTGCTTGGTGTAAGCACATGGTTTATATTGCTCGGCGCGGTGACGTGCCTTGTACTGACCGCCTCAATAACCGCGCTGGCCATAGGGATCGGGGCATACAATGCGAGGTTTTCTCCGGCTGAAACAGAGGGGGAGCAAACGGGCTTTCAGGGTACGGCCTTTATGCTCCTGGCGTTTGCGGTCATAATAATGACTATCCTGCTTGAAGTAATTCCCACCTTAAGTATATTTATGAAGGAATTCAGTGAGTCGGTCCTGACATTCAGGGGAGGGGCAATAATTGCCGCATTGTTAACGGCGGTTCTCATTCTAAATGGCATCGTAATACGGTCGGCCATGAGAATGGGAGAGAAAAAGCTGGCTGCAATGGAGTAACGCCGCAGACCTCATTGGATTGAAGCAGGATTAATCAGGCTCTTATGAAAACAGACCTTCTTAATTTATAAAAAAATGACGTACCGTGCTTAGTCATTGTCGGTGTTTATGACCGACACATCAGCCGGGTTGAGCTTATTATACGCGGGGTCGCTGCTAATTGCCGGAGATGTTACAACGGTATACGACTGATTGCCGTCCTTTACCGTGTCATTCACCCCGGTAACTGTAACCGTCTGCGGTTTACTCCAGTTCGACGCTGTAAACCTAAGACGTGAGGTTGAGATTTTACCCTCTGTGAGGTCGGAACTGCCCAGGTAAATGGTCACACGCGCGGCCGGCTTTGTGTTCAGAACAACACTGAATGTGGCTATGCCTCCCGATTCTGTCGTTACCAGTCCGCTTGTCGGTGTCACGGTAATTCCCGGAAGATTATTTATCGTAATCCTGCCATTTGAATACGCGCTGATCTGTCCGGCACCCCCATTAACTCTCCCGTAAATAAAATAACTCCCTGGTGTCATGCCTGATGTGTCCAGGCGGCAGGTCATATTTGTCCCCTCAGGAGCTGCCGCACACGCTCCTGAGATAGCCACGCCGTTAAGTCCTGTATTATCTGTGTCATAGTAAAACGCTGCTGTCACTACGTCGTCAGGGTCTGACAATGAATATCTGATATCATAAGGAGCACCCCTGACGACCGCATCATTGACACCGTCAGGATCTGAAATGACGAGCGACGCAGGGACATTGGAAGGTCCGTTTTCGTAGGTAAATATACCGTATGCGGAAGAGAGGGGGGTAAGACATACAGCGTCATCTCCTGTCACTTCCAGATACTTCTCTCCTGCTGTCCACCCTGATGTATCCACATGTGCTGCCTGAGTATCGTCACCAATAAATAAAACACCGTCTGTAGCATTCTGACTGACAACAAGCTCACCGTCAAACACAAGGTCCGAACTGCTGCTGTCCACATTATATGCGCCCACAGCGATAACGTTGGTCCCCGGAACAAGAAGCCCTGCGTATGCGCCAAGGTCAAACGTCTGGTACGTCTGGTTCGATTCATGATTCACAGGCCCGAAGTCCCATGCCGGCGGGTTGCCGCTCACCCCCGCGGCGATCACCTGCGTCCCGTTTATATACACCGCCATCCCGTCGTCATACGTCGCATTGAACTTCATGGATGTCACTGCCTCAGGACTGCATATGGTGAACTCTCTACGGAAATACTCCGACATCTGTCCGGGACCCCCTATCAGCGTGCTTATATAACTCTCTCCATATCCGAATATCCCGCTGCCCGTATTCCACCCGCTGTCGTCATATGCAGTGTCCTTCCACCCAGTACCGATATTCCCGTTGTTTACGCCATTGTATTTCCATGTGTCGCGTTTGGTTATTACCGATACATTACTCTGGGCGGGACAGCCTCCGCTTTCCGTGACCCTGTACTCTATATTTACGGCATTGCTCGCCTGCACTATCGAAGTAAGATCCACCACGCCGCCCTGGAGCGTCTGCCCGGGCAACACTCCTATTGATCCTGTCTCCACGCAGGAAGAACCGTTGTAAAAAGTAAATGTACCATCCGCAGGGACAAGCGGTGTAGCGCACACGGCATCATCTGCTGTCACTTTGATTGTCTTGGCACCGCCTGACCATCCGGATGTAACCGCATGTTGAGCCTGAGCGGGGCTGCCGGCAAACAGGGTTGAATCGGCCGCATTCTGACTGACAACAAGCTCACCGTCAAACACAAGGTCCGAACTGCTGCTGTCCACATTATATGCGCCCACAGCGATAACGTTGGTCCCCGGAACAAGAAGCCCTGCGTATGCGCCAAGGTCAA
>JBFLYJ010000068.1:0-4889 GCA_040756635.1 Nitrospirota bacterium | reverse complement strand
TGTTTACGCCATTGTATTTCCATGTGTCGCGTTTGGTTATTACCGATACATTACTCTGGGCGGGACAGCCTCCGCTTTCCGTGACCCTGTACTCTATATTTACGGCATTGCTCGCCTGCACTATCGACGTAAGATCCACCACGCCACCCTGGAGCGTCTGCCCGGACAACACCCCTATTGATCCTGTCTCCACGCAGGCCTGCGACGTAATGGCGCTGTCCATCGCCAGGAACACATCAGTATTATCGAGGTAATACCCGCGCACGCTGTCCGGTCCCCGTGCTGCGTATCCTGAGAGCAGGTCAGAGCCTGCCCCCCGCGCGTACAGGGGAATCAGGGAGTTTGAATGTCCCGAGCTGTTCCATTGCCAGTAAACCGTCTCAACAGAATCGATGATATTATCGTTATCAGTGTCCTCCCAGCTTGCACGACGGCCGCCGGTCCCTGACACTATCTTTTCCCTGGAGAGGGTCGCATCGTTTACGATACCGAGCGGCTGGTCCGGAAATACCCCGGAAGCCCTGGTGAGATAACCGCACTCATGGTCCCCGGTCACGATGACAAGGGTATTATGCCAGTTGCTGTCGTTAGATGGGTCGTTTACCCAGTTGATTACTGTATGAACGGCACGATCGTAATCTCTCTGTTCGCCTATCATCTGGTTCATATTGTTAGCAGATGAGGCCCAGTCTACTGCGCCCCCTTCTATCATAAGAACAAACCCGTTCGGGTTCCTGCTTAATACCTTTATCGCCGCCAGAGAGCTTTCAGAAAGGGTCGGATTTTCCGCATTATATCCTGAATCATTTGCATAATGATAGACCTGATCGAACAAACCTGCCAATTTCTTTGTGGCAGGATCATCGGCTGCCGCGATCAGGGCGTCTCCGCCGTTTACTCCCGCTTTCCATTCGACTAGCACATGCTTCCCGGTCTGGCCGCTTTCGTTTCTTAATTTGGCAAGGATCTGATTGCTGACATATCCGGTAACACCTCCTCCGATGAGGACATCCGCAGGAGGCATGGTCGGTCCGTGCCCCCCTCCGTACCTAGAGTCCGTGGCTGTAGTCCCGGTGGTGTTAGGGTCCCCGAAAAATCCCTCATCCGCTATGGCAAAAGTATTGCCGCGATCATCATTATGGGCCAGCCACGTGCCGGGGGTGGCATGTGAAACAGGGACCGTACTGACCGCGCCTACCGCCATATTCAATTGTCTTGCCTTCTCTCCGATCGACAGATAAGCAGTCGAACCATCGGGAGATACTTCAACCCGGCCGATAACGGTTTTGAAGCCGCTGAAAAGGGCGGTCCCGCTCGATGAACTGTCGCCATAGCCGGTCAACACATAGTTAAAATCAGACCATGCCCTGGCAGTATTATAGCTGCCTCCGTACGGGTACGTCGACATCCAGTGTCTGGTCCAGTGCTGATCGCTCTGATAGATAGGAATAGTCCCTGTATACGCATTGGTCGCTTCGATATGTTTCGCGCCCCAGCCGTCTGATATAAATAAAAAAATATACTTTACGTTTTCCCCGTAGACAATCGCTCTGCAGGGTATCAGGAGGAACAAAATAATTAAGAGGCTGACATTTATTAAGGTTTGCAAAAACCTGGGCGAGGATATTTTATCTGTTTTTGACAACGAGCTGTCTTTCATTACCGGAGGTCCTTCTGATATTCCAGAATTTCGAATACAGTGACAAAGGAAAAGTCCTTACTGTTGATATCATCATTGCTGCACTCAACAGATAAAACGTTATTACCCGGCAGAAGTTCATGCACAAAACCGCTGATATCCAGCAGTTCCGCATGAGTGGGGTTATCCGGAGCGGATTTGACGACCGCGTCATTACGAATGATTTCCACGCTGTTGAGGTATGCAATAAAAGCCCCGTCACATTCTATGGTGAGAGTCATCCCCGTGACTGAATATATGTCATTAACATGAAACACCCGACGGGAATAGACAGTTGAGTATTTGCCCCGCATATCATCCAGATATGTGCCATTGCTTCCGCCATATCCTAACCCAGTCGGCCCACGCAGCCAATTGCGGTCGTCAAAATCAATCTGCTTCCACTTATCCGGCGGGTTTGTTGTTCCCTTAAAATATCTCCACTCTTCTCCTTCAGAGATCCGGACTTGGGATCCGCCTCTTACGGGAGCCGCATTGACCGCAACAGTAACCGCAATCATGATAAAACACAAAGCAACTATATATAGAAAAGTAAAATATCGCGGGTTTTGTCCGGCGCTGCTGCTTATGGATGGCACTCTGTACATGTTTCACCATGAAAGATGAAAACGAATACCTGGGACAACCTAAGAGTATTCCTGAATCTCAACCCGTCAAAGAGGGTGTGTGCTAATATTATAACCGAATATCGGCACAAAGCATAATAAAATCTTACAGGATGTCTCCCTCTGCCGGAATCGACGGGCGGCTTCATGTTACGGCGGGACGGTATTTGATACGTAAAGGACCACTAAATACTATTTATATCAACATATTATATTAAAATAACAGCCTCATTGCTTTACACAAACCTTTGATTGTGATAATATTTATGCTGGTTAAATAAAATTATCCTGACACCGAAAATGCATGTAGAATAATGCAGACATTGATAAATAATCAGAACTGTCGGGACTACTGATTATTTCCCAGCGCCTGCATTATTTATTAATCATTATTCGGGTTAACCATATAAAAATCATTGGAGTAATTTTATCATGAAAATTGCTATCGGCCTCGATATTGGCGGCACAAATACCAAGACAGTCATTGTCTCTGAAACCGGTGAGGTCCTGTTAAGCCGCAAAAACCCGACCCCTGCCATAAATGAAAAAGACAAGGACAAGATAGAAAACCAGCTGATCAATAACCTGAAAGATTTCATAAACGAACCTGCCGCGAAGAAGATCATTTCAGAAGCGGGTAAATTATCCGGCATCGGCATAGGCGTCGCAGGGCTAATAGACAGGAAGCTCGGCAGGATAATACAGTCCCCCAATATTTCCGCGATTAACGGCGTTGCCATGAAGGACATCTTCGAAAAGGAATTTTCTCTGCCAGTGACCATAGAGAATGACGCCAACGCATATGCGTATGGAGAGAAATGGATCGGCGCAGGAAAAGACCTGGACAACTTCATAGTCCTTACTCTGGGCACAGGGCTCGGCGGCGGACTCATCTACAAAGGCCAGTTATATGAAGGTCCGATGGAGGTGGGCCATATGACCATCGTACCGAGCGGCCGCTATTGTACCTGCGGCAGTTCCGGTTGTCTTGAGTCATATGCCTCCGGAAGGGCCATCGTGGACAGGGCCATATCATCTCTCGAAAAAGGGACCGAGAGCCTTCTCTCAAAATGCTGCGACGGCAATATTTATAAGATAACGCCGGAAGTGATCTACGAGACCGCGCTTGACGGCGACAGTCTGTGCCGTGAGGTCTTCAGGGAGGTCGGACAGTTTCTCGGTATCGGTATTGCCAACCTTATAAATATCCTGGGCATCGACGCTGTTGTAATCGGCGGAGGCCTTATAGGCGCATGGGATATGTTTATTGAAGAATTATCAAAAGAAGCCCAGAAAAGGGCATTCAAACTCCTTTCAACGGATGTAAAGATCCTCAAGAGCGCACTTACAAAGGATGGAGGTTCAATAGGCGCCGCCGGACTTCTCTTCAACAGTTTGGCCGGGGTTTCCGACCAAACGGCCTAATAAAATCATGTCCGGAAGCAACATCAGAAACTTCTCCATAATCGCCCACATCGACCACGGCAAATCCACCCTTGCCGACCGAATCCTCGAATTGACAGGCGCGCTGACTCAAAGAGAAATGACCACGAACCAGGTCCTGGATTCCATGGACCTTGAGCAGGAACGCGGGATCACAATAAAGGCCCACGCGGTGAGGCTTAATTATAAGGCGCTCGACGGACAGGATTATATTCTTAATCTCATAGACACGCCGGGACATGTTGATTTCTCTTATGAAGTGTCAAGGAGCCTCGCCTCTTGCGAAGGGGCGATTCTTATTGTTGATGCGTCACAGGGGGTGGAGGCGCAGACATTGGCCAATACATATCTGGCGCTCGATCATAATCTCGAACTGATCCCGGTCATAAATAAAATCGATCTCCCGGGCGCTGAACCCGAAAGGGTAAAGTCGGACATCGAGGAGTCGATCGGTATCGATTGCAGTGACGTGATACTTACGTCCGCCAAAGAGGGCATCGGGATCAGGGAGGTCCTGGAGGCCATTGTAAAAAAGGTGCCGCCTCCGGTCGGCAGCAGCGACCTTCCACTGAAGGCACTGATCTTTGACTCATGGTTTGACAACTATCAGGGGGTGATAGTGCTTGTCCGCGTCTTTGACGGTGAGATCAGAAGGGGCACTAAAATCCTGTTCATGGCGACCGATACGACTTACGAGGTACTGGAGGTCGGTGTCTTTACACCGAATAAAAAACCCGTTGAGTCACTTAAGGCCGGAGAAGTCGGCTACATAACCGGGGCCATACGAAATGTATCAGATACAAAGGTAGGTGACACGATTACCAACGCGGCAAATCCAGCCTCCGAACCGTGTCCGGGGTACAAAGACATAAAGCCCATGGTATTTTCCGGCCTCTATCCGGTGGAGACCAATCAATACGCAGATCTTAAGGACGCGCTTGGGAAACTCAGCCTGAATGATTCGTCCTTCCGGTTTGAACCTGAGTCTTCGGCTGCACTGGGTTTCGGTTTCCGCTGCGGTTTTCTCGGACTCCTTCACATGGAAATAATAAAGGAACGGCTCGAGCGGGAGTTTCAGCTGAACCTCGTCAATACCGCCCCTACCGTTGTATACAGGATCATCCTGACCGACGGGAGTGACT
>JBFLYJ010000679.1:0-1578 GCA_040756635.1 Nitrospirota bacterium | reverse complement strand
GACTGCGTCTGGCGTTAAATGACGCGGCCGGAACGGACGCGCTTCTGGGCGTGATACAGGACATTGACAGCGAAGGGACCGTAATCACTCTCGAATCCGGACGACGGATCGGCGACAGCTGGAAGGTAAAGGTCGATGCCTTTTTTGTGACCGATTCCTCTGAAGAAGACGCTGTTCATTCCCTGCGTGATGATGACAATGTCAGGATGGAACTGATTTATTATTTTTAATATTCGTCTCATGTAAAAATAATACTGTCACGGAAATAGTTTTTTTAACCTTGTCCTAAAGGAGGAAGGCCATGACCAGACTGGCAGCTTTATTCCTATCAGTATTACTGTTTGCGGGATGTGCAGCACAAAAACATTATACGGAGGTATTAACAATGGGCAAGATACCTGCTGATCAATCAATAGACATGAGAGGCAAGACCATAACGACGTATATTCTCTTTCATGCCGCAAAAAAACTGGACCGGATGGCAACGGGAGAGGTCCTTGAAATAAGTACTGATAAATTTGAAGCCATAGAGAATGATATCGGATCATGGTGCCGGATGACGGGACATACTCTGGTAACATCAGAGACCGGTGATCACTTCCAGAGATTTTACATAAAGAAATCCGATGCGAAGAAAACCGGCGGGAAATTCGCCATTATCATTTCCGATCCCGGCCTCGAAGATCTCCTCACCCCGCTCGGGCTTGCCCTGGGCGCAGCCCTGAAAGGGGACGAGGTACATCTGATATTTCAGGGGCCCGCTGTAAGGGTGTTAAAGAAGGGCTTCAGGGGAGATTTGAAAGGGATCTGGAAACCCTTCAGTGTGTTTGCGCGTAAAGGGATGGCAAAGACCGGCCACCTTCCGCCCCAGGAGAAATTAAGTCAGTTAAAGGAACTCGGCGCGCGTATCTATATGTGCGGACCGTCGATGCAGCACTTCGGGGTCAAAAAACAGGAGTTGATATACGATGACGTTGTCATTGGCGAATATATGACGTTTATTGAGGTAATGAGCCGTGCTGACATGCGATTCTTTCTGCAGTAGTGGAATGAAATTTGCGTCATTGTCTGCCGGGAATTGCGCGTGATATTTCGGTCTGTAGTATTTTCCGAGTGGCTTTCTCTGGTTACTGGAGATTATACAAACTGATAGGTTAATGTATTATCAAATTTAATTTTGGAGGACATCACATGTACAGAAAGTTTATTCCGTTTCTTCTGGTATTGGTTTTATCGGCCTGTTCCACTGGTTCCAAATGGGGATATGATTCCACTTATAAATTTCTGGAGCACAGCGGAGATACTAAACACTCACCTCAGGAGCTGTATCAGGAGTGCATGCAAATCAACAAAGAAATTGCCGTACTGAAGGTGAAAGCCGATACAGTCAAGGGTCCCGGATTCGAGATGGCGAGAAATCAGATAGAAAAAGACATAAAGTGGCTGAGAGGGAAATATGATGAAGCAGAGTGCGACAAAGCGGTCTCATCGCCCCCTCAACCCGCAGCAGAAGAAGAAAAAGCGCATGAATCCCAGGCGACTGTCCATGACCATGAATCCCAACCTGCCGTCCATGAC
>JBFLYJ010000678.1:0-1578 GCA_040756635.1 Nitrospirota bacterium | reverse complement strand
GATCTCCCCATTGCCGACGATGTCTTCGCGATTCCTCTGCTTGTGGCCTATAGATCCGATCGGGAGGCGTTGCAGAACCATGTCGGACGGCGTGAATGAGCGCAGTTGCCACTGCCGATCGGAATCCGTTGCACACTCGAGTTGGTCGGGGGTCCACCAGTCTTCGATTGGAGCATCTGGCACGTAGCCTCCTGAAGCGCGTTTCTGTCATGCGCCTAACGTTGCAAATAACCGGTGCAAATGGAGCGCAGCGGAATTTGCATCCGAGTTAATTTGCTTTGTTATGTTTCTTTTGTTCTTTTGTTGCTTCTAAAAATAGCTTATCTACCTTTGTGCGCTCAACTAATTCAAAGCCATTAGCAAAAGTGCTTAGTGATCCTTTTAAAAACTTTAAACTTGGGATGCTTGCTGAGCGAGAGCCTACTGTAAGATCTGTTTTATCTTTAATGTACGTAAGCTCTACATTGCCAGAGAGAGTAAGCGTTTCACCTTTGGAAGACCAAGTTCCATTAATTCGTTCAGCATGCGTATGTCGATTCTCTGTCTGGCTCCAATATTTGATTTCAAGTTTAAATGAATTATCTGTTTTTAGGATTAATGATATGTCTCCTTGAGGGCAATCGATACTCACATATTCAGGTGCAAACATTTCACCAGCCTCGGCGGTATTTAAACAGAATGCCATGAATAGAAATATAAATAGGGTTCTCATGTCTTCACAAACATAACAACGGGGCTTTGCGGCGAGGGAACCGAGTCCGCAACAGCCCCTGGTTAGCCCTCTTTTTTAAACTTTCTAACTGCCTTACCTTGACCAAGAATGAGTTTTTTATCAGCACTTAAAGCTTGTACAGTTATTTCATAGGAGTGCTCAACACCGGGGGGCGGACATGGCCCGGCGTAAGATCCCAGTGCACCTTCGCTTATTGTAGATGATCCGATATAGGCGACTTCGCCACCGCCATGATCATATGATGGCATATCGAGATCTACCATCTTCACTATAAGGAACTTGGTATCGACAGGAATATTCTCTACAATTATTTCTGGCGATACGTTTGAACATACAGATGTTTTTGCCCAAGCAAATTGAATATCTAATGAAGACGAATTTTCTGACACTTTTGTCGAGTTACAGCTAAAAAATGCAAATGTACATAATGCAATGATTATTGTTCTTTTCATTACCGTTCCCTCCTTATTGCTTCTCTAAAACAAATTATTGGAGAGATATTTTTGGGGCTAACGTGGCCTTCAGCGGCGCGCCCTTTGCGTCCGTTGAAAGGCGAGGTTAAGGTTTCATTTGATTTCTAACCTGCGTTAAAGAAATCTTTAGAATATCAACCTGTCCAGGGGCATAAATTTCTGCTTCTTTTAATGCCTTTTCTAACCATATTTTCGCGTTTTGCAGGTCGCCCATTTCAAGGTAATTAAATGCTATTTTTTCGAGTGCTATGACATGATGTGGATCAATCTCCAATGCCTTATGGGCAGCTTCAATGGATCCTTTTTCATCCCCCCTACGATACCGATATTGACTTATCAGTACCCAACTGTCTGCTTTATTCACTGAATTTT
>JBFLYJ010000677.1:0-1584 GCA_040756635.1 Nitrospirota bacterium | reverse complement strand
GAGCTGATGCCGGAAAACTGAACGAATATATCGTGAGGTTCGACCCCTACAGGGCCTGGGATTTATGGCCGAAAAAGGGAAAGCTCTATAAAGGCACAGAGCCGCATGGCTCGCTGCTCACAACCTTTGTGAACGATACAGCGTTTCATTCGATTAAGAGCAGGAAAGGGATGGCTGACGGTTCCATAATCGTCAAGGAAAATTACACTGCTGACAAAAAGTTCGTGGCCCTGACAGTCATGTATAAGATAAAGGGTTATAACCCGAACGCCGGAGACTGGTTCTGGGCAAAGTATGATCCCGACGGAAAGGCGGTGGCATCCGGGAAAGCCGATGCCTGTATCAACTGCCACGCCAAGAAAAAAGACAACGATTATATATTTACGGGCGATGTGGTCAAGTAAGTTTTGCAAGGAGGTGATATAAATGAAGGAACTCGGATGCAGAGACTTGGGCATAAAATGTGATTTCGTCGCAACGGGAAAGACTGTGGACGAGGTCTTGAAGAAGGCTGCGGCTCACGCAAGAAAAGACCACGGGATAAAGAGGGTCACGCAGGACTACTTAAAGAGCTGGCGCAGGCATGTTCATAACGGATAATTAACCGGTACTCCGGCAGCGGCTATTCACAGAAATGGCTTTGTCAGAGCATTATTATCTCTTGCTCTGATATTGCGTGCTTTTGAAAGTGAAAGGCGGTTTGAGATGAGCGGATATAGGGAATCGAGACGGAAATTTTTAAAGCTGCTGGGGACAGTGGCTGTTGCATCACAGGTCAACGGCCTGATTAAAGACGCGTGGTCATCGGAAATACCTGATGTCGATGAGATGGACCGCGTATTCATCGCAAATGAGGACTCAAACACTATAAGCGTAATAGACCCGGGAAGAAATGCGGTGGAGGCCACGATCAACCTTACAAGTTTTGATGAGGATCCGAGGCCGCCCTTCAGATATGTGACAGGCGGCATTATGCCCACGCACGCGGCAATGATTCACAAACCCCTGTATCATGGATGCATTGACGCGCACGGAGTTGTGCCTTCCCCTGACGGGAAGATGCTCGCGACAAGCGGCCGTGGCTCAAGCAATGTCTACCTCATCGATACTGTCAGGAAGAAGGTGATCGGGAACGTGCCTAATCCCTTTGTCTCCGCGACAACAAATTCTGAGAGAATATCGAGCGGGATCGTGGTCGGAAGGGAACCACATGAGCCGACATTTACGAGAAACGGAAAGGAACTCTGGGTTGCGGTTCGCGGCGAAGACCGGATTGTCATACTCGATGTAGAAAAGGCTGTAAGTCAGGCAGGGGGCGCGGGCGAAAAGGCGATAGTAAAATCTTTGGGCACGGTAAACGGCCCTGCCCAGGTCTGGTTCAACACTGCCGGGACGCTTGCGTTTGTAATAAGCCAGAAGGTAGCGAAGGTGGATATTCTGAAGGTAAATCAGGATGCAAATGGTCACTCGAATCCTGAACAGCTTGCTGTCATAGATATCAGCGGGCAGGACAGCGCAGGCTTCACCCCTTTTCTCAAGACTTCTCCCGATGGGAAGGAAGTATGGTTTTCGCACAAACTCTCG
>JBFLYJ010000676.1:0-1592 GCA_040756635.1 Nitrospirota bacterium | reverse complement strand
TTCCCCGGCGTCCACAATAAGGCATTCTTCGCCGATGCCATGGAAATGGACATCGAAGCAGAAACAACCCATTTCATCAACAATTACAAAAATGAACTCACACCCACGCTGTGCCTGAATGTGAAGCTTACCAGCCATTCAGGGCACGGCCTTCCCAACGGTTGAGTATACATACCTAGAGCGGCACTGGAAGTGACCGCAAAAGACGATAAAGGTAAAGTCATTCACACCGAGAGAAGGAAGTTTGAAAACTGGAACCTCTGGTTTGCGGGAGGCAAGGAAGTCGCCCTCAGGCTGTGGGACATCACAGCAACCACCAGCGTAAACATGGGTATTGAGCCTGGGCAGACCAGCCAGGATACGCACGTTCTGCTTCTTGATCCTGATACCAAGTCCGTAACAATAGAAGCGAATTTTCTCTTTGAACCGGAACCGGACAAATGGGAGATCATCAAGACAGTGACAAAGACAGTAAACACGCACAGCACAGACATATACTTTGAAAAGAAGTAAATAGTACTTCAGACCCCGTGCCGCATCCGGCACGGGGTTTTCTTTTGCCTGTTTCTACGATCAACTGCCGGTTTATGCGGCAGCCTGTTGCAAAACTGATGGTAAATATGTAAAATTACGTCTTGATTCTCATGCGTATTTATGGCAGACAAAGATGAAAATAAATTACATTCTGCTGTTACTGATATTATTGATTTGTCTCGGCGGCTGTACCGACAAAAGCATTAAACCGTCGGCTGATTCTCAGACAGCATCCGATGTATTTAATTTGATCAATACAATAAAGACAGCTTATGAAGGGAAAGACAGGATAGTGCTGCAAAACCACATGGGTAACCTGCTCGCAGGAAATACGATGAAAGGTCTCCTGTTTGAAGAGGCCGGACTGACAATTACCCCCAGGATGGTGACCATAACCGATACATCTGTCAAGGTCAACGTCATCTGGAGCGGCACATGGCTTATAAAGCAAGGCATGAAACTTGAAAACAGGGGGAGCGCTGATTTAGTATTTCATAAGGAATCCATGAAACTGACGTATATAGACGGTGACAATCCTTTTGATGTCCCGTCAGACAGAAACGGGGGCAATGCGCTTCCGGTCCTGGAGAACTGACGACCAACAGCTTATCATTTTACTGATATCGATGCCGAAGTGGCGGAACTGGCAGACGCGCTAGGTTCAGGGTCTAGTGGGAGCAATCCCGTAGGGGTTCGAATCCCCTCTTCGGCACCATTTTTTTCTCCGTTTTACTAATCATAACGATCTATCGCAGCCCTGGTATCTACTACTTGCCTGCGGACGATTTAAGTTTCTTATGAAATGAAAGGACACCTTCCCTCAATTTGTCTCTTGAATTCTCCCCTTCTTCGATTAAAGTAATAATCTCTATCAGGTCCGAATCTATGTGCCGGATTAAATCCCTTTTGTATTGGGTCACTTTCTCATATTCTTCCAGGATCATGTTTACCTCTTTTATAAACGACCTGATATATATATCATCATTTTTTCTCACACTGAGGCGCCTGTGATATTCACCCGACCTGATAAGTCTCATCTCGGTATTCAGCCGCTCAAA
>JBFLYJ010000675.1:0-1594 GCA_040756635.1 Nitrospirota bacterium | reverse complement strand
AGGACGTCGATGATTATTCCGCTTTTCAGTAAAGGCGACCTTATCGGCATTCTTGATGTCGGCTCCCTGCATCATGGCAGCTTTACTTCAGATCACCTGTCCACGGCCGAGAAAATCGCGTCCCAGGTTACCGTTGCCCTTGAGCACGCAATGCTATATGAAGACCTCCAGCAGCTTGTCATAAATACGATAACTTCTCTAATCTCGGTGATCGACGCCAAATCTCCGTGGACCAAGGGTCATTCGGAAAGGGTTACGAAGTATGCGGTTGAAATCGCAAAGGAGATGGGGCTGGACGATAAAGAAGTAAACCATGTAAGGATGTGCGGGCTGCTGCATGATATAGGAAAGGTAGGCACATTTGACGGGCTTCTTGACAAGCCGGGAAAGCTTACTGATGAGGAATTTGAGCTCATGAAGAAACATCCCGGTATCGGAGCCGACATAATCGCGCCCATAAAACAGCTTAACGATATTATCCCCGGTATCCTTCATCACCATGAAAGATATGACGGCATGGGCTATCCTCTCGGCCTTAAAGGTGAAGACATCCCCCTGTGCGCAGGGATACTGTCGGTCGTGGATGCATTTGACTCAATGACAGATGACAGGCCCTACAGAAAAGCGCTCGGTTATGAACATGCCGTCGCTGAAATCAGGCGCTGCGCAGGAACTCAGTTCAGCCCCGACATCGTGAATGTTTTCCTGAGGGTTCTGGACAGGCTTGATGAAAGAAGCAGATGCCGCTCCGAAATCCGGTTGTGAATATGTTTTGACATGGTGATAATCATAGTAGACATGTCAACGACCTAAAACCCCGGTCATTATTCTTGGTTCATTTTTTTCGTGACAAACGCTTCATGGAAGTTTATAATTTTCTATTAGCGTTTGCAGATCCTTTTTACAAATTCGAAGTAAAACGACATTGTTATATCCTGATGACTAACATCAAAGGAGGAAGACATGGTATTTTTCCTGAACTCTTCATAACTTTTTAATTATCTATCCCCCATAAAATAATTAATCAAAATTCATTTGTTACAGGAGGCTATATGAAGTTAAGGGTTGTGTTGTCGGTTCTATTCTTGTTGTTTTTACTCGTTACTGCGTGTGCGTACAAATCTATAGAACATGGTACTGAAATTGAAGAAGATCAAGTTGCTAAGATTATTGATGGTAAAACTACAAAACAAGAAATATTTATTGAGTTTGGTGACCCCAGTAAAACGATGGACAATGAAAAAGTCTTTTTTTACTCTTGGACCAGAGGGAGTAAATCAGCAATCCTGGGACTTGGTGGAGGAACAGCACATACTAAAAGTCTTGTTATAGTATTTGATGAAAACGGTGTAGTTAGAAGTCATAAGATAACTCGTGGTTCGACCGAGGGTGGCACAGCAATAGGAGACTGAAAAAGTGTATTCAATCAGTGGACATGAATGAGCCGTCGCTGAATACTTTCGGTATTTGATTAGAACCTATCTCAAAACTGAAATACTACCGGCTGTCATGCCCGCATGCAGTAAGCGGGCATCCACCCTTCGACAGGCCTGTCCTGAACAAAGTGTTATCATTCGACACGCTCAGGAAGGGC
>JBFLYJ010000674.1:0-1601 GCA_040756635.1 Nitrospirota bacterium | reverse complement strand
CTTTGAGTCCGACATATGAAAGGATGGATTCTCTTACCGAGTCCTGCCTCAGCTGAATAAACCACCGGTCTTTGTTTTCGATCCTGCCTGAAAATCTCGGCATCGGGTCTGCCGGTCCGTTTAATGGGGTGATGCCTATCATGAACTGCTTCTCCACAGGTCCTTCTGTCCTGTAACTTATCTCTGGCTCATATACAGTGACCGCATGCGTCAAAGATCGCCGTTCGGCTCTGGTGTCATTAAGATAGCGGTAATAATGTCCGGTATAAACTGCAGAAGGCGCATCTTCCGAATTCAGATAAATCGGGGTGATGCTGAAGACCCATTCTCTCCCGGTGCGTACAGGGTAGTGGAACCTAAGTGGGAAAGAAAATTCATTCAGTCTTGAAAGGCCCTTGTCCCCTGACTTATGGCGATAATTTCCTGAAAACTCAATAACAGGAGAGTTGCAGTTCTTATAACAGGTCTCCTCCCCTTCAAAAATATATGCCGCAGTCATTGGCGCGTTTTTGTTGTAGTTACGGTCAGCCGCGAATTTCAGTATAATGTCGTCCAGCTCCGCCCCCGTTTCAGAAAGGATTCTGGTCTGTTCATCAGGTGAAAGCTTCTCAAATGCAGCCATAAGATTATTGGCTGTATCAGGAGATTTATCCGTCCTGTACAAATCTTCAAACAGCTTTACCGCCTTGCTGTATTTGTGCTGCCTGTAATACGTCCATGCAAGAAGAGTCCGGTCATTCCGCTCTCCAGGTTTTATCTCAAGGGCCTTCAAAAGAAAGTATTCAGCCTGCCCCGGATTTTCCTCTTTATAGAATCGCCCTGCTATTGAAGAATAGAGGTCATGCATAAGGTCAGACATCCATGTATGAGTCCCTCCGGCAAACCTCTGCAGAGCCAGAACGGCGTTGTCTTCATTCCCTGTATTAACGAGAGAATAGACCAGCCCCTTCAGATAGTCACTGTCCATTGGATTGTCCCTGCTGAGTATTTCAAAATGTTTAAGGGCACACTGATAGTCTTTCCCGTTAAAACAGGTCCAGGCTATCTCACCCCTGATATCCCGGTCCTCCGGTACTAATTCCAATATTCTATCACCTGTCTCAAAGTAATCCGGCGACATACTCTCCGCGGCGCTGAATTTTTTCATCAACAGTCTCATGCGCAGTGCTGAGAGCGGTCCGGCGTATTCCTCATCCATCTGACGTCGGACAATTTCATTCTCCACAGATGCCAATGCTTCATTGACAGGCAGGTTCATCTCCATTTCATGATATATAAGCAGTCTGAATTTCCAGTCTTCCTGTCCGCAGCGAAGTAGGTCATTATAAATCCTCTCCGCTCCAGATGTCTCGCCGCTTCCGGCCATCAGGCCTGCTGCTTCGATAAAAACACCTGTCTGCCGGCAGCCGTCAAGTGCATACCCGTATTTTTTTATGAACACCGGCAATTTCGACGTATCTTTTTCATGCCTCAGATTTTGATATTCATCTTCGAGGCGGCCATCGTCTATCTTTTGGGACCAGACGCTCCTTTGATCTTCAGGCATATTGTTCAGGTAGTGCTCTGCTTTTACCCAGTCGCGCGACAACATGAGAAGTCCC
>JBFLYJ010000673.1:0-1605 GCA_040756635.1 Nitrospirota bacterium | reverse complement strand
GGTGAGCAGACCAGAGACTTTGTATACGTAGGAGATGTTGTAAGGGCTAATCTGGCTGCCATCCATCATGATATTTCAGACTGTGCGGTCAATATTTCAACGACGGTGGAGACATCAGTTAATGCACTATTCAAATACCTTGCGGAAATAATAAATCCAGGAATGAAAAGTATATTCGCTCCCCCCCGTCAGGGCGAACAACAGAGAAGTGTGCTGGATAATGCCAGCGCCAGAAAGCAGCTGGACTGGGAGCCTGTAACACCTCTTACTGAAGGGCTGAAAAAGACGTTTGAATATTTTAAAACATTGCTCGAATCATGATATCTGCATGGTGATAATTTTATTATTATTTCAAAATCCGTTATTCATTGTCCTTCCAAACGGCGAAGAAAGTTGTTTTGCACTGTACCGTAAAGACAGTTTTTTGCATGCGCGTTAAATCGCTGGCACTGCAAACCAAAGAAAACTTGAATTTATAAAAATAAGGTAGTTTTTAATAATTCATTTGTATATTGTCGAGAAAGCGGTCCATGTGACTGAAACGGCGGAGCAGTATCAAATTACCGATTCCTATTGCATGCCATAAGAATTCTATTATGACGTATTTAAGTGAAAATCCCTTAATGGTGAGCTGACGAAGTCCGGCAGTAAGTTTTTTTACATGAGAGGAGAAAAATTGAAAAAGATCATGGTTATTGCTGGCGCGAGGCCCAATTTTATGAAAATTGCTCCTCTAATGAGTGAAATTGCAAGGCACAAGAAGAAAATGCATGCCGTCCTTGTCCATACAGGGCAGCATTATGACTATAAAATGTCTGCGGTATTTTTTCAGAACCTCAATATACCGGAACCTGATGTTTATTTAAATGTCGGGTCGGGTTCTCATGCGTTTCAGACCGCAAAGATAATGATGGAATTTGAAGAAGTCGTGTTAAGAGAAAAGCCGGATGTTGTGATAGTTGTTGGCGATGTGAATTCGACTCTGGCGTGTTCCCTGGTGGCTTCAAAGCTTAATATCAGAATTGCCCACGTTGAAGCCGGATTAAGAAGCTTTGACAGAACGATGCCTGAGGAGGTTAATCGTATCGTCACCGATTCGATTTCTGATTGGCTGTTTGTGAGTGAGAAAAGCGGGCTGACTAATTTGAGGAGGGAAGGGGTAGATGCAGGGAAAATGTTTTTTGTAGGTAACACCATGATCGACACACTTCTTTCTCACATGAAGGTCATCGACAGGTCCGGGATAGTTGAACACCTGCACTTAAATAAAAAGGATTATTGCGTAATGACATTGCATCGACCCAGTAATGTAGATTCAACAGAATCATTGTCTGAAATATATGCAATATTGCAATTGATATCCCGAAAGGTTCGTATTGTGTATCCTGTCCATCCGCGTACTCTTAAGATGATCAAGATGCATGGATATTTCAGCAGGTTCAGGGAACTGGACAATCTCCTCATGGTGGAACCTTTAGGTTATGTTGATTTTATAAAACTGGTCAAAGAATCGCTGTTCGTAATGACGGACTCAGGAGGCATACAGGAGGAGACGACAGTTCTTGGTGTACCCTGCCTGACAATGCGCGAGAATACGGAACGTCC
>JBFLYJ010000672.1:0-1609 GCA_040756635.1 Nitrospirota bacterium | reverse complement strand
GATGCTTGCCGGCAGTCTGCTTGCCTCTTCACTGCATTTTGTCGCGTTTACGCTTGAGGAGCCGCCGTTGTTCCGCAGCAGAAAGATGGGCAGTTATGTGTATGCCGAAAGCCTCAAGCTGGCAGGCAGGGACGTCCTGGGAATGATATGTCTTGAGATGATAGGATATTTCAGCGACAGGCCCGGCAGCCAGCTTTTCCCGCTCCCTTTTATGAGATGGGTATTTCCTGAGGAGGGCAATTTCATCACTCTTGTCGGCAACCTTCGGTCAAAAGGCTTTTTAACAAAAGTCAGGAACGGTTTCAGGAAAGGGACCGACCTTCCCGCGGAGGCCCTGTCAACGGTTTCTGTTGTGCCGGGAGTAGACTTCTCTGACCACCGCTCTTTCTGGAAACTGGGTTATGACGCTATCATGGTGACTGATACCGCTTTTTACAGAAATCCCAATTATCACAGCGCAGGCGATGTGCCTGAAACGCTGGACTATGATCGGATGACTGAGGTGGTGCTGGGGCTGAAGGCGGCGATTGAAGGCGTTGCAGGGGAATAATACCCCTCTTTAGCAAAGAGGGAAAAGGGGAGATTTATCAGACGTTCACGTTCTTTTTCAGTGAATACACAAAGGCAAGGATTTCGGCGACGGCCCGGTACAGGTCAGGCGGGATTTCCTGATACAGGTCAAGCATGGATAGAAACTCGACTAGTTCTTTGTCTTCCTGCAAGGGTATACCGTGCGCCTTTGCCAGCTCGATGATCTTCTCAGCGACTTTGCCCCTCCCTTTTGCAACGAGTTTCGGGGCGGTGTCTTTACCGTGTATATATTTTAATGCCGCTGCCTTGTCCTGTTTGTTCTTCATGGCTATATCTTTACGTCTACTCCCCCGTCGTTGGCCTTTCCGAAGGGGATCGACTTTTTATGGTTGAAATTGACCGCCTTAAGAGGCAGCCCCTGTGAGGCGAACCGGCCTTCAAGGAGGTGCTTCTGTGATTTGATGAATTCTCCGACTTCATGCCTTTCAGAATAAAATGTGATGAAAAAAGACTTGTCCATTATCGTCACCGAAATGGACAGCTTCCCCAGTGATTCAAGATCGAGGTTGATGTCGCAGGTATATGTTTCCTTGCCCTGCTCCTTTTTTTTCCTGAAGAGAAATTCACTCTCTTTAAGGTCATCCCAGAGGACCGGGAGAAATGTATAAAACATGTCGTTGAATTTTGAGGTGAGCTGAAACAGCTCGATGTTCTTTATGAAACGCTCGACCATGCCTGATACTTCCGATATGTCATGGCCCGACTGTTTAAGCGCATTGATTATGCCCCTGTCCTTTAAGAGGGTCCTCAGCTTTAGCAGGAGGGCCTTCAGGTCCCCCTCTGACTGGAGCGCCATAAGGTTCTGAAGGATCGAAGACTGGTCGCCCATCACCGCGATCTTCAGGCGCGTTTCAAATGCAACGCCCGAATTCTCCACAAACGCCTTCAGCACCTTGCCGTCCAGCTGTCTGATGTCCAGCATCAGCTGTTCGAGGCTCTTGAACTCCGGGACCGCGGTCTTTATACTCTCCGGCAGGGATTTCAGCATATTGAACAGCTGCTGAAATTCGGAGTTCCC
>JBFLYJ010000671.1:0-1612 GCA_040756635.1 Nitrospirota bacterium | reverse complement strand
GGGTATCTGGGTAGGGAGGCATTCGACCTCGATCTCCCTGACCCTGTGCTGCATGATTCCGCCCAGTTTAATGCCGGCGGGCTCTTTGGTGATTACAACGGGGACGGTAACCTTGATCTTCTTCTGAAGCGATACCTCTATGAAATCGACATGAAGCAGCTCGGAAGTAAGAGGCTCGGTCTGGTAATCTTTTATAAGCACCGGGTGCTGGGATGTTCTGGAGTCGCCCTCATTGAGTTCGAGGGTGATCAGGGCGTGTTCGCCCACGCCTGAATATATCAGCTTCTGGATCTCTTTCCTGTTAAGTTTTATAGGGATGGATTTCTCCATTCCGTACATGACGGCAGGCAGCACATCCTGCCTTCTCAGGCTCCTTGCGCTTCCCTTGCCGATCTCTGCCCTTTTATCTGCTTTTACAAGTATCTTTTCCATTTTGTTGATCCTCCAATCAAATTTAATATTCTCTTAACCGCTAAGCTGACGGCCTTCGGCCTTCAGCTTCTAAATAAATAAAGAGCTGATCGATGTCTCTTCGTGTATCCTCTTAATAGCCTCGCCAAGCAGAGGCGCTACCGAGAGTACGGCCAGCTTTTTGCATTTCTCTGTTTTGCAGTCCACCGGTATGGTATTGGTAACAATTACTTCTTCAAGCTCCGACGCGTTGATCCTGTCGAGCGCCGGGCCTGAAAGCACCGCGTGCGCACAGGCGGCGACGACTCGCTTTGCGCCGTTTGCCTTTATTGCGGCTGCGGCCTGCGTGATAGTCCCTGCGGTGTCTATCATATCATCAAATAAAATGGCAACCTTGCCTTTTACATCCCCGATGACGTGCATGACCTGGGAAACGTTTGCCTTTTCCCTCCGTTTGTCTATTATAGCCAGAGATGCGTCCAGTCTCTTTGCAAAGGCCCTTGCCCGTTCAACGCCGCCGGCGTCAGGCGAAACTACAACTATGTCGTTCAGATATTCTTTTTTTACATACTCTGCAAGAACCGGGGACGAGTAAAGGTGATCAACCGGGATATCGAAGAAACCCTGAATCTGTCCCGCGTGCAAATCTATGGTGAGCACCCTGTGCGCCCCGATCGCGGTTATTAAATCAGCGACCATTCTCGCGGAAATAGGAACCCTCGGCTGGGCCTTGCGGTCCTGTCTTGCGTACCCGTAGTAAGGAATGACCGCCGTAATCCTGCCGGCGGAAGCCCTTTTCAGAGCATCCGTCATCAGCAGCAGCTCCATTAAATTATTGTTGACAGGCATGCATGTAGACTGGACAACAAAGACGTCGGAGCCTCTTACATTCTCATTTATCTGGACTGTTATTTCGCCGTCGCTGAAGGTAGAAACCGTTGCTTCACCGACAGGAATGTGCAAAACGCTTGCAATCTCCTGCGCCAGCGTTTTATTGGAATTACCGGTAAACAATTTGATACCTGAAGGCATCTTACCCCCTAAACTTAGAGTTATGAATTATGAGTCATGAGTTGAAAAACCAAACTTCTAACTCCGGACCCTAAACTCCGACTTTTGCATATGCAAAAGTCGGTGGCTGGGGCGGGAGGATTCGAACCTCCACATGGGAGATCCAAAATCTCCTGACTTGCCGTTTGTC
>JBFLYJ010000670.1:0-1616 GCA_040756635.1 Nitrospirota bacterium | reverse complement strand
GGGCCAGAAAGCATTCATAGCCACCGCTGAGGCCCTTGATGATGAAATGAAGGAGCGGATTGAAAAGCACAGGGTTGAAAGAGGCGGTGAGTGGAACACATATGAAGAACCTATCAGGGTATCCGGCGTGTTAACTGAAATCAAGGACCGGTATCCCGTTATCGTACTGGATTGTCTGACCGTCTGGCTCTCCAATGTTCTCCTTCAGTCCCAAATGGTCGTCGACAGGCAGATGCTGGAAGGGACCATCCGGGAGTTTACCGATATGCTGCAGGAATTAAACAGCGGCGCGCTCAGACCCGGACCTGAATCACGGTGTTTCATTGTGTCCAATGAAGTCGGGCTGGGTATCGTGCCGGAGAACAAACTCGCGAGACAGTTCAGGGACCTCGCAGGAGCATTGAACCAGAAGGTAGCGGAAATCGCGGATGAAGTATACCTGGTGACAGCGGGTATACCTATAAAAATAAAATCGGCTTGAACGGTTCGAGCAGTTCAAGCCGTTTGAACTGTTCAAGCAAAATTTTAAAACGGAGGACGCAATGGAATTAAACGCATTACGGACAACCATCACACATACCAACGGTAAATTCGCGGAAGAAGCGCAAACCCGGCTGGACAGCCTCACAAAGCCACAGGGAAGCCTGGGAAGGCTGGAGGAATTTGCGAAACAGCTCGTTGCTGTCACCGGCCGGCAGATGCCTTCTCTCGACAAGAAGGTCGTTTTCACATTTGCCGGGGACCATGGGGTCGCGGAAGAAGGCGTGTCCGCCTTTCCAAAGGAAGTGACACCCCAGATGGTAATGAATTTCGTCAATGGAGGGGCCGCGATAAATGTCCTTTCCAGGCATGCAGGGGCAGAGGTTGTCGTTGTGGACATCGGTGTCGATTATGATTTTAGTGACATAGGTGCGCGGCGCTCCGTGCCCTTAAAGATAAAAAAGGTCCTCTCAGGCACCCGCAACATGCGCAAAGGACCCGCGATGACAAGGGAAGAGGCGGAGAAGTGTCTTCAGGTCGGGATCGAGCTGGCTGACGAATATGCGAAACAGGGATATAACATTTTCGGAACCGGAGAGATGGGGATCGCCAACACGACACCGTCAAGCGCGATAACCGCAGTCGTCACCGGCATATCAGTTGAGGAGATTACCGGCAGAGGGACCGGCATAAATGACGAGGCCCTGAAAAACAAGGTGCAGGTGATAAAGGATTCAATAGCCGTGAACAAGCCTGACAAGGATGATCCGGTCGATGTCCTTTCGAAAGTAGGCGGGACGGAGATCGCCGGAATAGCCGGGCTGATAATCGGGGCGGCGGCAAATAACATACCGGTCGTCATAGACGGGTTTATATCAACAGCCGGCGCATTGATTGCATATTTAATCGAACCAAAGACAAAAGACTACATGTTTGCGGCGCATATGTCACAGGAAGTCGGCCACAGGGCATTGCTTGAGAAGATCGGTCTCCGGCCGATACTCGACCTCGACATGAGGCTTGGTGAAGGCACAGGCGCGGCGCTCGCAATGCTGATCATAGAAGGGGGCCTCAAGATATACAAGGAGATGGCGACGTTTGCGGAGGCCGCGGTAGCTGGAAAGAATCAGACATAA
>JBFLYJ010000067.1:0-10728 GCA_040756635.1 Nitrospirota bacterium | reverse complement strand
ATCTTAATAGGCCTGGAAGGTATATCAACGGTCAGATGAATGCCGTCTTTTCTGATTTGCGCGGATGTAAGGGACAAAGTGTCCGAGACTATTTCGTGAAGCGGCATTAAACACTTTTCTTCCTTCCTGATGCGCGCAAAGGATAGCAGGCTTTTTACGATCGTGGCAATCCGGTCACCATCCTTAATAATCCTCCGGGCGATTTCATCGTCCCTGTTTTCCTTCTCAAATTCGTCAATTAATATTTGCCCGTAATTGATTATGTTATTTATCGGGTTGTTTATTTCATGAGCGACACCGGCCGCGAGTTCACCGATAGAGGCAAGGTGCCTGGTGCGGGTGGCTCCCGCCTCCAGATTTATCTTTTCCGTGATGTCCCGTGCCAGCTCAATGACGCTCTTGACTTTCCCGGACTCATCTTTGATCGGGAAAGCCCTGATGTCCCAGATCCTGTCCTGGGACACCGATATTTCCGAAGCCTCTTCATTGCCCGATATAAAGCTCTTCAGCGTGGGACAATTGTCACAGGGAGAAATTAAGTTGCAGCACGCGCTATAACAATATTGTCCCGTAAGGTCCGAAACGTCCTTGTTGATTTCAGCAGCAACCGATTTGTTTGCCCACATTATTTTCAGGTCCGGAGACAGAAGGATCAGATTATCAGGAATGCCGTTTAGGAGGGTGTCGAATTCCTGCGACAGGTTCCGGAATTTACGTTCGCTTTTTTGCAGGGCCTCAACCGCTGTTTTACGCTCAACTATTTCATCTTTTAACTGCTCATTGATAATTCTCAGCTTGGACGTGCGTTCTTCTACACGTAATTCGAGTTCGTCCTTGACTCTTCGTATCGCTTCTTCCACTTTCTTACGCTCGGACACGTCGCGGGCAATGTGGATTAATCCTACCAGCTGATTGTTCCTGTCCAGTCGCGGCATCGACCTGATCTCTATATACATGTTTAAATGGGGCTCGTATATTTCAAAGTTGGCCGGGGTCCCAGTCTTGAGACAGCTGCAGCTTGGACATCCGCGTGGAGGACATTCCTGCCCGTGATAATATTTGAAACACTTAAGGTCTGACGCGCTCTCTATCTCGGGCAGATTCAGTATGTCCTGGGCTGCCTTGTTTGCATAAATTATATTAAATTCCTTGTCATGGACAGTGATCATGTCCGTAATCGTATGAAATGTTTCTTCCCAGTCCTGCTTGGACTGGAAAATCATCGCTTCCATATTTTTTCGTTTGCTTATGACATATAACGTGAATTGCACCGCGGGACTATTCTGATAAGAGAAGTAAGTCGCGGAGAGCTCGACGTCGATTGCGGCACCATCCGCACGATTGATTTTTATTTCCAGGGGTGACAACTCATGTTTCCCAGCTATCGTATCCTGAAAATACAGTTTTACGGCATCCCTGAAATCAGACTGCAGAAAATCGATGACGGATTTGCCAATGAGATATTTCGGATCAGGTACGCCGAACAGCCTGGCGCCGGCATTGTTCATAAACACGATAGTATTGTTCCATTCAGCGCCGACAGCTAACGGGGAGTTATCTATGAGCTGACGATATTGTTCGTAGCTTTCATGTATTGACTCTTCTAATTCATGTTTATAGGCCATATTATGATAGAAGGTAATCAGGGGTTCTTATTACTGAATTGTATTATTTTAACCTAAATGGGGTCTCATTAACAATAAAAAATTATTTACTTATAAGCACTACATATCGATGTCGAGCGGAAAATCATAATCTTGCTCTCTCTGCCGATTAAGTGACCTTTTTTCAGCATGTAGTAGAGGCGGACTGATATTACTGCTCTGATTATTTTTCGGTTGCTTGCACATAACGTTTTTGATATTATGTTTTTATCTAAATATATCAGGCATTTTCATTAGGCAAACAGGTCAAACCAGGAGGTGACATATATGGAGAAAATCAGAATCGCAATTGTCGGTATCGGCAATTGTGCCAGCTCACTACTCCAGGGGATTGAATATTACAGGGGGAAGTCCCAAAAAGACGCCGTGGGGCTGATGCATTGGGATATAGGAGGGTATAAACCGCATGATATTGAGGTAGTGGCGGCGTTTGATATTGACAAGAGAAAAGTCGGAAAGGATGTGAACGAAGCCGTATTTGCCCTTCCCAATTGTACGACTATTTTTTGCGGTAAGCTGCCTAAAACCGGTGTCAGGGTCAGGATGGGGAAAATTCTCGATGGGGTCTCCGCTCACATGAAAGATTATGAGAGCAAATATACTTTTTCCATAAGCAGCGAAAAGGAAACCTCAAAGGAAGAAATAGTCAGCGTACTGATATCATCAGGAGCTGAAATGCTGCTGAATTATCTTCCTGTAGGATCTGACAATGCGGTAAAATTCTATGCTGAATGCGCCATAGAGGCAGGCATAGGGTTTATCAATAATATGCCGGTATTCATAGCCAGCAGTCCGGAATGGGCGAAGAGATTTAAGGACAGGAATATCCCGGTCATCGGTGATGACATCAAGTCCCAGATCGGCGCTACGATTACTCACAGGACACTGGCCGATCTTTTTAAAAAGAGAGGGGTAAAGATAGACAGGACGTATCAATTAAATACGGGCGGCAACACCGACTTTCTGAATATGCTGAACAGGAACAGGCTGATATCAAAAAAAGTGTCCAAGACAGAGGCTGTGCAGTCTATTCTCGACACAAGACTTGACGCGGAAAATATACATATCGGTCCCAGCGACTATGTGCCGTGGCAGAAGGACAATAAAATATGTTTTATCCGGATCGAGGGAAGACTGTTCGGTGATGTTCCGATGAACCTAGAACTGCGGCTTTCAGTAGAGGATTCACCAAATTCAGCCGGAGTCGCAATAGATGCGATCAGGTGCTGCAAGCTTGCTCTGAAAAGAGGGAAAGGGGGCGTCCTTTATTCCCCTTCCGCCTTTTTCATGAAACACCCTCCGAGACAGTACAGTGATGATGCTGCCTGCAGGATGACCGAGGAGTTTATAGCAGGTCAGGACATTGAGGGAGATGTCGCGGATATTCATTTTAAACATCGTCCGGTATCTGAAGAAATTATTGCCGGATAAGGAATTAATAAAAAAAATCAGGTAAAATAATCTTTCGTTGGGTTGCGCCCGCATTGCTAAAATAAAGTACTGAGGAGGAAATATGGGAGAGGTATTAGCAAAACTCAAAGAGTGCATCAGTATCAGCGACGGTAAGGTCAAGGTCGGAAATGGCAGCAGGGTCAGGGACTTAATGGACGACCTTATTTATGAAGCGGTATTTAATTCAGATGAAGAAAAAAGAAAGGGGCTCCAGCGGCTCGTTATCGAGATAGCCAAGCAAATGGGAGCAATCCCGGCTTCCATACAATCTCTTTATGAGGAAATGGGTAAGAACTATCCCGGATTTACCGTCCCCGCCATTAACATAAGGGGACTTACTTATGATACGGCAAAGGTCATATTCAGAAAGGCCCTCGAAAAGAACGCAAGCGCCATGATATTTGAGATCGCCCGTTCCGAGATCGGTTATACCAAACAGCGGCCGGTCGAATATTCAGCGGCAGTCCTCGCGGCAGCGGTAAAAGAGGGGTTTACCGGCCCTGTATTTATTCAGGGCGACCACTTTCAGCTTGTAAGGAAGCATTACATGGCCGACCCGAAACCCGAAACTGACTATGTTAAGGGTCTGATAAAAGAAGCCATCGAGGCCGAATTCTATAATATCGACCTCGATACATCCACCCTCTGTGACCTTGATAAAAAGGACCTGAAAGAAGAGCAGCGGCCGAACTTTGAATCAGCCGCGATGCTCGCAGCATATATCAGGGGAATAGAACCAAAAGGAGTAACCATATCAATAGGCGGGGAAATAGGAGAGATAGGCGGCAAGAACAGCACCCCTGAGGAGATGAGGGCGTACCTTGACGGTTTTAAGGAAACAATGAAATCAGGCAAGGGCGTTAGCAAGTTAAGTGTCCAGACCGGGACATCCCATGGTGGGGTAGTACTTCCCGATGGATCTCTGGCGTCTGTCAAAATTGACTTCGACACCCTGAAAAAGATTTCCGAAGCCGCGAGAAAAGAGTACGGTCTCTCAGGAGCGGTCCAGCACGGAGCATCGACTTTGCCGGACAATGCGTTTCACAAATTCCCCGAGACCACCACGTCCGAGGTGCATCTCGCTACGGGTTTTCAGAACATAATGTACGACAGCCCCTCGCTCCCGGCTGACTTCAGGGACTTCGTTTACAAGCATATCAAGGAGAACTTCGGCAAAGAGAAAAAAGAAAGCCAGACCGAAGAGCAGTTCATATACAGCACACGTAAAAAAGGGTTCGGTCTGATCAAGCAGAAATGGTGGGACCTCCCGGCTAACGTAAAGGCCCCGATCATGAAAGAGCTTTCGGACAAGTTTGAGCTTCTCTTCAATGAACTGAAGGTCGGCGGGTCAAAGGCGCTTGTTGACAAGACGGTCAAACCGGTGATTGTCGAGAAGAAGGTGCCGGACGGTATTCTTGGTTAATCATATTTATTAGGCGTAACAACACCGCCGCATAAAATCGTAAGGGGTCCAGGCGTAAGCTTGGGCCCCTTTTCCGCTTAATGGCAGGAACATCCGCACTTTCGGTATTTAAAGCATGACGGCTCAGTCACTCGTTGCCTCTACAATATATAACCAGCCGGGAAACTTGGCAATATGCCCCTGACATCTGCTATCCTAATTCATTAATTCATGGAGGCTGACCGTGATCGCATCTCTTAAAGGCGTAGTCCAGAACAAGAGACCCGAAGGTGTAATAATAGAAGTGGGCGGTGTCGGTTATCGGGTGAGTGTCCCCCTTTGTAATCTTGCGGACATCCCTGAGACCGGAGAACAGGTTTTCCTCCATACATATACTCATGTGCGGGAAGACGCCCTCCAGCTATTCGGATTTCTGACTGAGGAAGAACGGAGGGTGTTCACGACCCTTTTAGGCATCAGCGGGATCGGCCCCAAACTGGGGCTTGCCATTCTTTCGGGAATGCCGGCGCAGAAATTCATTGAGGCTGTCAGCAGCGAGGACGTGGCGCTGTTATCGACGATTCCTGGACTCGGTAAAAAAACGGCTTCACGCCTGGTACTTGAACTCAAAGGTAAACTGCCGTCTCTTGGTTCAGACGAAGCATACGGTTCTAAAGAGCGCTCTGTTGCAGAGGATGCGATTTCAGCCCTTGTCAATTTAGGTTATAAAAAGCCTTCTGCTGAAAGGGCGGTAGAGAACGCGGTCAGGGCCGGGACCTCCGCCATTGAAGATGTAATAAAGGAAGCATTAAAATATCTGACTGATAAATAACATCATTTAACATGATACGCCACGCTGTCTATAAATAATAAATGTAATGATTTTAATATTCCCATGAAAGAAATTCCTCAGAGAAGCATAACCCCGGAAGCGGTGACGGATGACGTCAACTTTGAGCAGAGTGTAAGGCCGCGCACGTTTGATGAGTTCGTAGGCCAGGACAAGATCAAGGAAAACCTCAAAATCTATATCCAGGCAGCAAAGCAGCGAGGCGAGGCACTCGACCATGTCCTGTTCTGCGGTCCGCCGGGCCTCGGGAAAACGACCCTGGCGCATATTATCGCCTCGGAACTTGGATCGGACATAAAAGTGACCTCCGGCCCTGTTCTCGAAAGGCCTGGTGATCTGGCTGCCATACTCACTAACCTTGGTGAAAAGGACATACTCTTTATCGACGAAATCCACAGGATGCCGAGGATCGCGGAAGAGATCCTTTATCCGGCAATGGAGGACTTCCAGCTGGATATCATCATCGGGCAGGGGCCGAGCGCGCGGTCTCTGAAACTTAATCTGCCCAGGTTCACTCTCATTGGAGCTACGACGAGGACAGGCCTGCTGACATCCCCTTTAAGAGACCGGTTCGGGATAATCAACCGGCTGGATTTTTACAAACCGGGTGACCTTGAAACAATCCTCCTCCGTTCCGCGAAGATCTTGAATTCGGATATTAAGAAAGAGGCGGCCTCAGAAATAGCATCACGGTCAAGGGGCACGCCGCGAATCGCAAACAGGCTGCTCCGGCGCACGAGGGACTTTGCCCAGGTCAAGGGTGACGGTCTCATCGAGATTAATATAACAAAAGAGGCCCTGAAGGCTATGGATGTCGACCGCATGGGCTTTGACGACATGGACAGAAAGCTGCTGCTGACGGTCATTGAAAAATACGGCGGCGGTCCGGTCGGGCTCGAGACCCTGGCGTCATCCATCAGAGAAGAAAAAGACACTATTGAAGACGTGTATGAGCCTTATCTCCTGCAGCAGGGTTTTATCGACAGGACCCCGCGAGGCCGGGTGGCTACCAGTATCGCATATGAGTATTTCGGTATCAAAAAGGAGTCCGGGTTATTTTAGTGGTGGTTGTCATAATTAGCGTAAAGCTGTCATTCCCGCAAGCGAAGCGCGTCGGGAATCTAAGATTCCGGACAAGCCGGAATGACACGATAGACTGAACTAGAGGCAAAGGTTTATGAAAATCTTGCTTCACATCTGCTGCAGCAATTGCGCTATTTCCCCGGTCAGGATATTACGGGCAGAGAAACATGATATCGCTGGTTTCTGGTTCAATCCGAATATTCATCCGTATGAAGAATACGATCTGAGACTTGAATCATTAAAGAAACTGGCAGACCAATGGAAGTTAGATGTCTGCTTTACGGAGAATTATACGCCGGAAGAATATTTTGGAATGTTTAATATATCGGTAACCGCTTTAAACGGTTTAAGCGGTTCAAATAACCCGCCGTTCCCTGACCGATGCAAATCCTGCTATAAGCTTCGACTTGAAAAGACCGCGGAACATGCCCGGAAGGAGGGCTTTGACGCCTTCTCAACGACTTTGCTGATAAGTCCCTATCAGGATTTTCAGCAAATAGTTTCTACAGGAATGGAGCTGGCCGAAAAATACAGTGTGCAGTTTCATATAAAAGATTACAGGCCTCATTTCAGGGAGGCCATGGCGCTTGCAAAGGACATGGGTCTTTACAGACAAAAGTATTGCGGATGCATCTTCAGCAGAGAGGAGAGGAAAGTAAAGGCTAAATGACCGACCCGTTGCAGCACATAGCAAAACTGTTAATTGTTTTTGGTATAATAATTGCCGTGCTGGGAGTTTTGCTGCTCCTGTTCAGAAACAGCAGCATCCCCTTTTTAGGCAAGCTCCCCGGCGACATATTTATTCACAGAAAGAATTTTACGTTTTATTTTCCGGTTGCGACAAGCATATTGTTGAGTATTATATTGACCCTCATTTTCTATTTTCTGGGCCGGAAATGATTCTGAGAAGCGATAGAACGGCTGTTGAGGTTAACGGTATCAGACACAGACAACCTAATCAAATGATGTTTTATATGAAGCATATCGTTATAACAGTATTCACTGTGTTATTTCTCTTTTCGCAGCCGGTCGCCGCAGATGACATTATAAAAGTCCTTATACTTGAGAGTCCGGATGCTCCGCTGCCCTCCCCGGATGCCTCAAAGATCGACAGCCTTAACGGCGAACTTTTCATCAACGGGCAGTTATATTCCGGTGCACTTGAGGTACTGAAGGACCAAAACGGGCTTTACGTTATTAACAGCCTACCCTTTGAAGAATATATTGAAGGAGTGGTGGCTGCTGAGATCGGCAGGGAATGGGAGACCGAGGCGCTGAAGGCACAGGCCGTCATATCCAGGACATATGCGGTTTTTTACAGAAACTATAATGCCGGCAATGCCTTTCATATTACATCCGGCACCCTTCACCAGCTTTATAAAGGTAAAAATGAAGATCCGCTGATTACGGATGCTGTGAAGGCGACTGCAGGAGAAATATTGACTTACCATGACCAGCCGATCAAGTCATTTTTTCATTCAACATGCGCAAGTAAAACCGAGCTCCCTGAAGAGGTATGGAAGGAGAGTTATCCATATCTGACCTCCGTTGACTGCAACAGCAGAAATACCCCATATGACAGCTGGCAGAAAAGTTTTTCCTTAAAAGCGATTGCCGGCGCACTCGGTACAGGTTATATAAAGGAGATCGCCATATCTTCCTATACCGCCACCGGCAGGGTCAAGACATTAACCATAACCTCTCAGGAAAAAACGGGTGATGTGGTCACGGTCATTAAGGCCACTGAACTCAGGAGAGTGTTGGGATACAAGGAACTCCCCAGCACGCAGTTCTCTCTGGCACGAACGGGTAATACGATAGTTTTTACCGGTAAGGGGTATGGCCATGGTGTAGGACTCAGCCAATGGGGAGCGCTTGAGATGGCCAGACAGGGTAAAAATTACCGTGAAATTCTTTCCCATTTCTATCCTGGGACAATACTGAAAAACAGCGGGGAGATATCATTTCATAACATGGCATTTAAGATAGCGCCGTAATGTTTCAAATAACATCTGTTACCGCCGCAGACTCCCCGGTCCATGAATCCAATATATTATGAAACTTTCAGATTTCGACTACTCAATACCTGAAAACCAGATTGCCCAGCATCCTCTTAAAGAGCGGGACACCTCCAGGCTGTTTGTCCTCGACAGAAAAAAGGAAAAGGCCGAACATCTGCTTTTCAGAGACATTACCGACTATTTTTTTCCGGGTGATGTTCTCGTTCTCAATGATACCAAAGTGGTCCCGATGCGCCTCCCTGGCCTTAAACCTTCGGGGGGCAGGGCCGAGATTACTCTGCTGAAGGAGATCGCGGGCAATTCATGGGAAGCGCTTGTTAAGGGTGTGCACGAAGGGAAGATCATTCTGGATCATGGAATTACTGCGCATGTATCGCGGCTGAACGGCACCCTTGCGAGAGTGGATTTTGAAATCACGTCCGGTCCGCATGGGGAGGATGAGAAGGACATAAGGGATTTTCTGCCTGACATAGGAGTGATGCCTCTTCCTGTTTACATAAAAAGAGGCGCGGTCAAAGCGGACGCAGAACAGTATCAGACCGTTTATGCAAGAAAAGAAGGGGCCGCGGCTGCGCCTACCGCCGGGCTGCATTTTACGGACAGGCTTATTAATACCATAAAAGAGAAGGGAGTCAAGGTCGAGACCGTCACCCTTCATGTAGGGTACGGCACCTTCAAGCCCGTCACATCCGAAGATATCAGGGACCATCAGATGGATGAGGAATTCTATGAGATACCACCGAAAACAGCTTCATCTGTCAATGCCGCGAAAGTGGAAGGCGGAAGGGTCATTGCTGTGGGCACTACCGTGACAAGGGCGCTTGAGACTTCTGCTACCCCTCCTATCCCCCCCTTAGTAAGGGGGTGTAAAGGGGGGGGGAAAATAACTTCCGGTCCGGGTAAATCATCCATTTTTATATACCCCGGATATAAATTCAAAATCATAGATGCGCTCGTTACAAATTTCCATCTGCCCGGCTCAACACCCATGATGCTTGCGTCAGCATTCTCCGGGCTTAGCCTGCTGAAAAATGCGTATGACATTGCGCAGCGTGAAGGTTACCGGTTTTATTCCTACGGGGACGCGATGCTGCTTCTTTAATCTCCAACTCATCACTTTAAAATGAACAAAAAAATAGATCATAAGTGTCCGGACTTACACTAATTAAAATTAACCGGACACTTATGAAAATAGGTGTAAAATATGTTTACGATCATCCTTCAATAAGACTTGCTTTATTAATACTCTTGCATTATAGTTAGTCATAGCAGCGGCTGATATATTTCATTACCGCGAATGCTGTTTTGGTTTTGCTATAGAAAAAATGCCAACGGTCAAACAGGAGCTGGATTTAGGGGAGGAGAAAGACCTTTCGTCCATATATGGAAGGCTTAACACAACTCTCAAGGTCATGGAAGAGGCCCTTGGCATCGAAGCCTCAATCAGGGGCAGTAAAGTATTTCTTCATGGAGAAGAAAAGGCCGTTGACAAGGCCGGCAGGTTCATTAAAGAACTTTATTCCATGGATTCCAACGGCTATTCGATAAGCCCTGAAGATATGAAATACGTCCTCAAGGCCCTTGATGATACCCCCTCTACGGATAGTGTGTCCATAGATCCGAACATGGAAAACCACGCATCCGCTTCGCTTAAGGAATATTTCCTGAGCAATATCCCGGTCTCTTCAAAAAAGAAACTCATAGTCCCCAGATCCGAGAACCAGAAAGAATATATTGAGGCCATGAAAAAATACGATATGGTTCTGGGTATAGGCCCGGCAGGCACGGGGAAGACATATCTTGCCATGGCTATGGCCATAAACGCCCTGATCACCAAGCAGGTGAGCAGGATCATTCTGGCGCGGCCTGCTGTTGAGGCCGGAGAACGTCTCGGTTTTCTGCCGGGAGACCTGTATGAAAAGGTAAACCCCTATCTGAGGCCCCTTTATGACGCCCTCTTTGATATGATGGAGGCTGAAAAGGCCTATAGACTGATCGATAAAGGGGTCATAGAAATCGCGCCGCTTGCGTTCATGAGAGGCAGGACCCTGAATGATTCTTTTATCATTCTTGATGAGGCGCAGAACACAACATCCGAACAGATGAAAATGTTCCTTACAAGACTGGGTTTTAACTCAAAGACCGTCATCACCGGAGACATCACCCAGATCGACCTGCCTGCGGAAAAGAAATCCGGACTGGTAGAGGCAGAGAGAATTCTAAAGGATATTAAAGAGTTACGCTTTGTATTCTTTT
>JBFLYJ010000669.1:0-1618 GCA_040756635.1 Nitrospirota bacterium | reverse complement strand
CAGATGCAGGCTGCCCTGGAGCTGGTGTTCTACAAGGTTCGTAACCAGCTGAAGGCCCAGCGTCTTTGCTTTTCTTATATCCAGTTCCCCTCCGATACCTATGCCGTTATCGCCTATTGTCAGTATATAATTATGATCATCTGCCACGGCAGGTCCTTTGGAAAGTGCGATCCTGAGCTCTCCGGTGTTCTGCTGCGGGAAAGCGTACTTGAGGGTATTGGAGACGAGTTCATTTATTATCAATCCGCACGGGATCGCCGTGTCTATGGAAAGACTGATGTTCTCGATAGACAGGACCGGCGAAACCTTGGTGGTGCTGATGTCATAGAACGTGAACAGCCCGCTGACAAGACTGTGTATGTAATCTTTGATATCGACATTGGCCAGATCTTTCGCGTTATACAGCTTTTCGTGCACGAGGGCCATCGAGATGATCCTGTTGCGGCTTTCGTTGAACATCTCCGCATGCCGTTTATCACTGAGCTGCCTGGACTGAAGATTTAAGAGGCTTGAAATGACCTGCATATTATTTTTTACCCTGTGGTGGATCTCCTTTAGAAGGACCTCTTTCTCCCTGAGGGACATGATAATCCTGTTCTCTGCCCTCTTGCGTTCCGTTATGTCCCTGACGACCTCGACGCCTGCGATGATTTTACCGGCCGAGTCCCTTATCGGCGATGCTGTAATATCATAAAATTTTATTTCACCGTCACCAGTCATGCTGCGCTGTTCCGTATGCACGATACCGGTCTTGAACGCCCTGTCGACCGGGCAGCCTTCGCACACCTCGTCCCTGTTCTCATAAGCTTTATAACAGTATTCCCCAGCATGGGATCCGACAAAACCTTTGTGCATGTCATTCTGGTACAAGACCCTGAAATCGGTGTCCTGAATACTGATTCCGTCGCCGATGCCGGCTATTACCGCGTCCAGTTTGGCTTTTTCCTCTATGGCTGTTTTGATGGCCGCATTGAGTTTCTCTTCCGCTATCTTGCGCTCGGTAATATCTTCCGCGATATGCACGGAACCGCTGAATGCCCCGCTGTCGTCAATGACCGGAGAGGTCGTAAGCCGGAGGTGTTTGTTAAGGAGCGGTTCAAATATCTCCTCGGTGGAAGTTTTCCCTGTTTTCATGGTCTGCGTGTGGGGGCATCCGGAAACGGGCTCGTTTGCGCAGTGGATTACTTCGTAGCACTTCCTTCCGATAAGCTCGTCGAAACTCTTGCTGGACAATTCGGTTAAGGCCTTGTTCGCCTTGATTATCCTGTACTCACTGTCAAGTATCGAAACCGGCTGGGAGATGGAATCAAAGGTCCTCTGCCATTCCTTGTAGGCCTGCCTTATCTTTTCTTCGGCCTTTTTCTTTTCGACGATCTCATTCTTCAGAGAAGTTATGGTTTCCGCGAGGCGTGATGTCATGAGGTTGAACGCATCAGAAAGTTCACCGAGTTCATCGTTGCTTGAAATGACAGACCTCCTGCCGATGTCCCCCGCGGTTATCTCCTGCGCGGTCTTTGCGAGTGACTCGACCGGCCGTATGATCTGGCGAATGATCACAAACCCGAGAATGATCGAACCGGCCAGTGTCAGGGCAAGAAACACGGTTATGGTTAGAAGG
>JBFLYJ010000668.1:0-1621 GCA_040756635.1 Nitrospirota bacterium | reverse complement strand
ACATTCACTGCCAATACCACTGAAGGAAAAGACAGTCATATAAGATGGAACTTCAGCGCCACGACAAAGATCACCGAAACGGTCAATGAATTTGGCGGTCTCTGTATAAATTGCCATACAAAAGCACAAATAGACCCCGACAGTAACAATACATGGAAAACATATGACAGGATTCATGACTCTGTCAAAGGCTGGGCTGAAACAACAGGTGGCAATGCCAACAATACGGTCCATTCGTATCCCTGTTCAAAATGTCACTCTCCCCACAGTTCCCCTCTACCTAGGCTTATGGTCACAAACTGTCTGCAGGATGAACACAGGGGCAGGGTCGCTTCCGGCGGCGCTGGAGGCAGCGGGTCAGGCCTGAGAAGTGGTGACGGCGGCGGAAGGGGCAGGTTCCCCGGTGGTGGCGGCGGATATGCGGCTGAAAGCAGGGCCGATGTATGGAATAGAAACACCGGAGGCGCTTATTTCTTCGGCAACGCCGGGACAAGCGGACAATTTCAACCAACCTACCGTACTTGCCACGACAGCCAGACCGGTAATACATGGGACTATCAAAGGTGGAATAATATTACTCCGTGGTAGCTAATGATGTTATAATGATTGAAATATCAGATGCAGGGAAATATAAAATCTGTAATTCCCCCGGAGGCGGGAATGACAGAATACGGCCATAATTTTTAAAGAATATCGTGCTTATGAACTCAAAAATATTTATAACGCTCATTGTCTTCTGCCTGATACTCATGACGGGTGCCGCTTCCGCTCAGGAAACAGCATATGGTGTTATGAAGGGCACCATCCTGACAGAAAGCAGTGATCCGCTGTCGGATGCTCAGGTCTGCTTTTACAGTGCAACATCAGGCCCACCGCCATTCAGCGGTGAATACTGGAGGGACTGTCAATATGTCAGCCGCACTGGAGATGATGGGAGTTTCTCTGAACGACTCCCTGCGGGGACTTACTATGTCATGGCCACAAAAAAGACCTCCGGAGAGAGGCCGGGCCCGCCGATTGAAGCAGGAGACCCTACCTGGCCCGCGTTTGACGGCAGGGAACTGATCACTTATTCAGTCACCGAAGAGGGGCCTGCAGATATCGGGATCATACCGGGCGCAGTGCCTTTCAAGGCGGAATGGCTGCCAAAAGGAACAACTGCGATTGAAGGCAGGGTGCTCCTTCAGGACGGGACCCCCGCCGAAGGTGTGCTGGTACTTGCCTCAGGTGATCCGAAGGTAAGGGAATTGGTATTTGTATCAGATAAAAGAACAGGGACCGACGGCAAATACATTGTCCGTGTTGCTGAGGACGGTATATACTACGTAATTGCAAAAGGCGCGGACAAACCGATTGAAAAAGTTGCGGTCCATCTGGGACGGACCTCAACAGGTATCGACATCCGTGTCAAGGAGAATCCAGGCAGACGCTGGGACAAACCCGGAAAAGATAAGAAAGAAGAATAGTAAATTTAATACTGATTAACATCAAATGACGCGAAAGGAGGTAGAGAAGTGAAAAAGTCAACTTATGTAAAACCAACAGTCGTCGGCACCGCGAGCGTGCATCCCTGCTGACGGCAGACCGAAGTTTATATGGAGGTACTGTTCTCCGGAGAACA
>JBFLYJ010000667.1:0-1625 GCA_040756635.1 Nitrospirota bacterium | reverse complement strand
AAGCGTTCTCCCTGCTCATACCTTTTTCGATAAGTTTAAGAAGAACGCGCTGGGAATTGTACAGGCCGTAGCTTTTATTGATGTTCTCGATCATCCTCTCCGGGTAGACATGAAGGCCCCGGAGAATTTTCGTCAGCCTTGCCAGCATGTAATCAATGAGTATCGTGCTGTCAGGGATGATGATCCTCTCAACCGACGAGTGACTGATATCCCGTTCGTGCCATAAGGCGATGTTTTCCATTGCTGCCATCGCATTTGAACGCACAACACGCGCAAGCCCGCTCAGGTTTTCACTGCCGACCGGATTGCGTTTGTGCGGCATTGCGGAAGAGCCCTTCTGTCCTTTTTCAAAAGGCTCTTCTGCCTCAAGCACCTCCGTCCTCTGAAGATGCCTGATCTCAATGGCTATCTTCTCAATGGTTGCCGCTGTGAGAGCAAGCGTGTTCATGAATTCCGCGTGCCTGTCCCGCTGAATGATCTGGGTTGAAACCGGAGCGGGTTTCAGGCCGAGTTTCTTGCAGACATACGTTTCAATAGATGGGGGGATATTTGAGAACGTCCCGACAGGCCCGGAAAGCTGCCCGTAATTTATGGTTTCCCTTGCAGTTTCAATGCGGTGGAGGTTGCGCTTCATCTCTTCATACCAGAGGGCAAACAGGAGGCCGAACGTTGTGGGCTCCGCGTGGATGCCGTGACTCCTGCCCATGCGCAGGGTGTTTTTATATTTCAGCGCATTGGTCTTTAAAACCTTCAAAAGCTCTTTGACATCACTGATGATAATGTCCGCAGCCTCTCTCATCTGGAGGGCGAGGGCGGTGTCGAGGATGTCTGAAGATGTAAGGCCTTTGTGAATAAAGCGGGAATCCGGCCCGACATATTCGGCAACGGATGTCAGAAAAGCAATAACATCGTGTTTGACCGTCTGTTCAATTTTGTCTATCCGTTTGATATTGAAATTCGCTTTTTTCTTGATAACGGCAAGGCTCATCTTCGGGATTTCTCCAAGATTGGCCCATGCCTCGCACGCTGCGATTTCGACATCAAGCCATTTCCGAAAGCGGTTTTCCGGCTCCCATATTTTCGCCATTTCAGGTCTTGTATAACGCGGTATCATGATTACCTCACTTGAATAATTTTTAGAGGAACTTATTCTAAATTATTTTATTAATAATTGTCTAAACAATTAATAATAAATGTGGATGAATCCTCAAATGCCCCATGTTATACTGATATTAGAAAATAAATTCTTTATGTAGAGAACTTGTAACCATACCTAAGATAAGAAATAAAAATCTACCGTAAATCAGTTCCAAAATGGGAGGATACAACATGAAAAGTATAAAGGCAGTGATTATTTCACTTATTTTGTTACAACCCCTTGTAACGGAGGCCGCCGTCGAATGGGTGACGTGGGGCACACCGTCTGGCAGTACTTTAATTGGCACCTTCAGCGGGTACCAGACCGTGACGCTGACCGCCGATTTTACCAACATGTCAGCAGGCATAGCGGGCAGCGAATACACGTCCGATCCATCCGTACCCGGCCGGCCGGACAATACCAATCCACCGTTTCAGCGCATCGTGTCAGGCACGCTCGGCACCACCCTCAACCCCGGTGATCAGGT
>JBFLYJ010000666.1:0-1626 GCA_040756635.1 Nitrospirota bacterium | reverse complement strand
GGCATCGGCAGCGCCTGTCATGTCAGATACAATCACCGGCAGACCACAGGCCATTGCCTGTAAAACCACGAGTCCCCATCCATCGGAAAGTGAGGGAAGAACAAAGACAGAACCCTGGCAAAACAATTTTCTCAGTTCGCTTTGCGGAAAGGTCCCTTTCATTGTTACGTTATTGCCCGAATGTTTATTCAGTACAGCCAGAAACCGGTCATCATTCGGAGGTGTACCAATTAACCAAAGTTCTGAATTGGGAAGATTAAGTTCATGAAACGCCTTGACTAGGTAATGCACGCCTTTAAGCGGGTTGAGCCCGCCGCAGAAAATAATTCGGAAAATATCATCCTTTTTTTCTCCGGGGTAGAACAAGGTCATATCTACACCTAACGGGTTGACATATATCTTGGAGGCCGGTACCTGATTGTTAATCAGAGTCTTTCGTGCAAGACTGCTGGCCACAACAATAAAATCTGAGCCGGCAAATTCCGCGTCTTCTTTGTCCAGAAGCCAGTCATATTGCCAGTTTCCAAACGGGGAAAAACCAAATTGTTCGCATTCTGCAGCCAGGATTTCTTTTTCTTTCCTCTGATGCAGACTCCCGTGGTCAACAAAGGACAGTATCCCGTTTGATTTTGCGTATTGAAGGGTTTCAAGCATAAATGACGATAACCCGTAGAGGACGTCCGTATCAGCCGGAATATGCCGAGATACCGTATTTGCAAATAACCTGTGCATAATCTCGACGGCCCTGGATTTATTAACGAGTCGGGAACTCAGGCTTTTATATATACACAGATTAGCTACGCCGGTGAGCAAGGTCGATGTAACAATCTCATCAGGTATTCCCCATTGCCTTGTTTTGAATTTAGGGTATTGAGTGATGAGCTGACGAAGCATGCCATGCTTGAGCAGCTGCTTTGCCCCGTCAAATATCGTAAATCTGGCGGGAGCGCACATCGTAACTTTCATTGTCATAGGATATGTAACAAAAATAATCGCTGCATCACGTGTTCAGACCGGTCAGGACCGCAATGTCACCAGAGAACGAAGAAAACCGGGAAAATGCTCGTCGAGCATTGTCAGCGCAGTCCTTACTACATAATATGACATAAGCAGGTGTATGCCCAGCGACACCAGGGCGGCGCCGTTTAACTTCAGCAGCGGAATGATCCAGAGAGAGTTCAATAATGACAGACCGGTCACGATCATGTAGTAAACAGTAATTTTTTCGTGCTTGTTAATTGCAATGGGAATCATCGAACTTGCGTACCACAGTGCATTGGCAATGAGGGTCGCAAGCATCAAGTTTAAAAAAACCGGGGATACCATGACCTTGCCCAACGTCCAGGTCTTAATGATCCATTCACCTGTAAAAAAAAGTCCTACGGCAAATAAAATTGACAGGACAACAGTGGCTTTGAATGCGCTGGAATGAAGTTTTCTTGCCAGCTCCATGTTGTTTTTTCCGTATGCTATGGACATTTCCGGCCAGACCGCATGGTTAATCATTGTCATAAGCTGGTACCCTCCATTAATTACGGTCCGCGTTGTGGCAAACATAACAACAGATGATGAACCCAGAAAATATCCGATAACGGTAATCAGCCCCTGGTCCTTGAATATATTCCC
>JBFLYJ010000665.1:0-1629 GCA_040756635.1 Nitrospirota bacterium | reverse complement strand
GCCGTGCCCGGCCCGCCGGTCACAATCTCTGTGCTCTTGTAAATATCACCGTATGCATGGCGGCCGATAATGATCGGTTTCTTCCATGATCGCACCATGGGCGGAATGTTTTTCACGATAATCGGTTTTCTGATAACAGTCCCGTCAAGCATGGAGCGAATGGTCGCATTAGGGCTTTTCCACATCTGCCTGAGGTTGTACTCCTTAACTCTGGAAGCATTTGGAGTGATCGTGGCGCATTTAACCCCTACCCCATATTCCTTGATGGCATTGGCCGCATCGACAGTGACCTGATCCTCAGTGTCATCCCTGTGCTTTATACCGAGGTCATAGTATCTGAGGTCAATATCAAGGTAGGGGAAAACAAGCCTGTCTTTAATGAGATGCCAGATTATTCGCGTCATCTCATCCCCGTCCATCTCGACAATGGGTCTTGCAACTTTTATCTTTGTAATCACTGGAATCCTCCTGACTGCGAATGTGTGTGGTAATTTAAAGACTCTTCAGTGCTGATGTCAACCGGCGACGGACAGGCTCCCCGTTCATTATATTTCTCGCAGGTCCTTATGGTAGGATATCCGCATCACAATATCGGGGGAATGATGGCAGAAAAATGGTCTGATGAACTTCCTGACGATGCCTTTTTGTCGGAAGCGGATAAGATATATATGAATGTACTGACAAAGATACGCGATGGCATTGCAAAAGGATTTGATTTCGACAGCGCGAGTGCTGCAGTCACCATTCCCGACGGGGTCCGCAGGCAGGACGTCCTCGATGACGCACTCAAGGTCATAATAGCTGAAGAGCATTTTGCAAAAAAGGGCTCTCTTGAGCTGATAAGCCAAAAATTGAATCTCCCGATCGAGCGCCTCGAAAAGGCGCGGACAGAGATGCTCGAAGATGTGGAAAAATCGGCCGTCAGCGCCTACTATGACAACGTCGAAAAAGGGACTGAACACTGACACCCATATGACCTCTCTGTCGGGCAAGTTAACCGCCGTATTTATTGCCGTACTTTTCCTGCCTTGCCTGTCAGCTGCCGACATGATCATCGGCAGTGACATTATATACACTGTCAGGAAAGGGGAGACGATCGAGCTCGTCGGCGCGCGCACAGGCGTAAACTGGTGGAAGATCGCAAAGGACAATAACGTTGATCTGAAAAAGCGCCTTCAGCCCGGTCAGGAACTGAAGGTCAATACACGGAAGATCCTGCCGGCCATGATCGACAACGGAATTATAATCAATATTCCGGAACGAACGCTTTATTATTTCAGGGACAGCCGGCTTATCCGCTCCTTCCCTGTTGGGATGGGCCTTCTGACCTCCAAGACATCCACAAGCTGGAAAACTCCAATCGGCAAGTTCAGGGTTATCGCAAAGGAAAAGAACCCCACCTGGCATGTACCTCCATCTATTCAGGAAGAGATGGAGCTGGAGGGCAAGAAAGTCATTACGTCCGTCCCGCCGGGACCTGAAAATCCGCTCGGCAGATATGCGATTAAGACAACCATCCCGGGCATCATGATCCATGAAACGATAAAACATTCATCGGTTAATCAGTACCGAAGCCACGGTTGCATTCGTGTACTGCCTGAAAACATGGAAAATTTCTTTGATGAAGTT
>JBFLYJ010000664.1:0-1637 GCA_040756635.1 Nitrospirota bacterium | reverse complement strand
AAGAGTGATGTATAAAAACAATGAAAACGTGTTTGTTGAAGGGGACCCTTCGGACAAGTTTTACCTCGTGGCCGAAGGAAGCGTGAAGGTCCTTAAACATACGATGATGGGAAAGGACATTATACTTGAGATCATGTCGCCGGGAGACATATTCGGAGGCGTCGCGGTTCTGGACAGGAAACCTTTCCCGGCGTCTGCACAGGCGATGGAGTCCACCACTGTGATATGGATCAGCAGGCAGAACCTGCTCAAGATTATGGATGATTACCCTGTGCTTAAGCTTGAGATCGTGAAATACTTCAGTGACAAACTCCGGGACGCCCATGAAATGCTTAAGAACATCGCGACCGAAAGGGTGGAAAAAAGAATAGCTTCCCTTCTGCTTAAACTGTCCGAAAAAATAGGCGTGAATAACGGCAGTTATACGAAGATCGATTTCCCGCTTACAAGACAGGAAATTTCCGAGATGGTCGGCACGACGGTTGAAACCTGTATAAGGACCATGAGCAAGCTGCAGAAAAAAGGTATCGTGAAATCCTCAAACGGAAGGATATCGATAAAGCCGAATTCGCTCAGAAGATTTCTGGAAGAGTAAAATAACAGACGTGTTAAATCGAACCGGTACTCAAGAGAACCCCGATGCAGAGACAGGTTTGAAACCTGTCTCTACAGTTTATTCAGCGCCTCCATCCTGTTTCGCCGCTTCTTCGAGAGCTTCCTGGGATTGCCCCTGGACCGGGCAGGGGATGGGGCGGCATCATCTTCTCTCTCTTTAGATTGATCAATATCGTCGGCCGGGCCTGTATCAAAAGGTCCAACTGCCGGATGTTTAAGGGCATGATACAGTTTCTCTTCAAATTCAGCGGAAGATACCGCGGCATGGCCGTGTCTTTCCGAGTATTCTGAAATCTCCCTGTCGGAGCTAACCACAATCCAGGGGACCTTTGATTCGTTGACAAGTCTCTTTATGACGAGGTCGGCTTTTTCTCCGAGCCTTGAATAGATAACGGCCACTTCGCGGGTCCTGATCATGGTCTGGTCCTTCTGTCCGCTCTTCCATCCGTCAAATACCAGTGTGACATGATGCCCTTTTATCTCAGAATATTTTCTGATTTTATCGATAAGGTCATTGCGGGATTTTTCGAGATTGTCGTGGGCGGTGCCGATGATGTTGTAGCCGTCTATGAGTATATTAGCCATCTAAATAAAAAAATGGAGATTCAGGCAATATAAGCATCACCTGAATCTCTCAACGATTAATACTTATAACTTAAAGCCAGTAAAACCTGTAAAAGCAATATACTGCCTTTGAATTCTTGTCATTCCAGGCCTGACCCGGAATCCAGAAGATAAAAAACTGGATTCCCGCCTCCGCGGGAATGACGCTGCATAGGACATTACTTATGCAGCATTCAATAATAACTGTTTAAACCGTCGCTTTCAGCGCTTCTTTCAGCCAGAGGAGCCTGGAGTGGTTCATTACACTCGCGTTGGTCCCTTCGATTATTGAAGCGGTATCCGCGTCAAGTCCCTGCTTCTTCTCGAAGGGGCTGAATTTGGGCTTGCTTACTTCACGGGCGCTTTTTATTTTTGGTGTGTGTTTGTTAGCAAACCCCAAAAAATTTTTAAGGTGCACC
>JBFLYJ010000663.1:0-1641 GCA_040756635.1 Nitrospirota bacterium | reverse complement strand
AAGATCTGGACCAGGCATAATTTTTCTCCATACGCGTGCAGGTTGGACTCCGCCTCGATATCGATGGCTATAATATGAAGACCTTTGTCCTTAAACTTTTCGAGATATGACCGGAGCCCGGCCTTGTTTTCGATCTTGATGTAATTCACGAATTTCTCCGTTTGCGTTCATGGTCCGGGGGCAATAAACCGGCAATTTTATGCCTGATGATGCCGCTTCCCGGCTCTTCTGTTTTATTTGGATGCAGGCCCGAATGAACGCTCAAACAGTTCATCAATGGCCTGTCTGCCTTCCTCGCTTAAATAACGCGTGCCGGTGACCGCCACTGTTCTGTGAGTTATGACCGGATCATCAGTTACCCATTCATTGTTCACCCAGGAGACCCACTCTTTCCGGTCCTGCTCAAACAGATGGACCGGCCTGTTGAACAACTTCGCGAGTTCCACGCCCCAGCCGGTGCCTCCCTTGACTGTTCCGTTGGACAACAGCCATCCCGCGGCAAAGACCTGGTATCCGTTATTGACTATGTGGAACAGGACCTGAAAGATCTTCTGCATCATGGGCGTCGTGGCGAATGAGCGCTCCATGCGCTTCCTGATAATGTCAGGACCGACGCCGCCGCGGGACAGTTCCTCGTCGGACAGCATTATCAGTCCCCTGTTGCGGCTGATTTCATGCCCTTCAAAATTCAGCGTTACCTCCTTAAGGCCCCATATTTCGGCTGCCTCACCGAAATATTCCTCCGTGCCTTTGTGGCCGCCTGTGTACATTGTGACTTTTTTTGGATCCAGCATGCTAATCTCCTTTTAATCGATGTGTTCTTTGAAATAATGCCAATGTATAGAATACAGGAAAGAACTTTTTTTTGTATAATTATACCAGCCGTACCCGCTATGCGCCAGAAGCATTCGTGATTATCAACTCAGGACAGTCCGGAGACAAATGGGGAAGCAGGGCGACCGGGCCCTTCGGGAAGGCGGTTACTTCGTTTTCTTCTTTAAGGCATCGTTGACATGCTTTATCAACTTACTCTCAAAATACCCTTTTGACTGGCATACTACCCAGCCCATAAATGTATCATTCAACCACAATGAAGCCCTGAACGAGGACTCGATATGCAAAGTAGTCCTGCTGTTGTCCGTTTCCTTAACGTACGCGCGAAAAGCCCCCAGAATCCCATGATACACATACAATCCACCCAGCGTGCCGCAGTCGCAGTAATCAGATACGTACTCAAAACCTTCATAAGGCACTTTTACTTCTTCAGTTTCTACGATTCCTGAATGCTCGCTCCCTTTTCTGACCGGTATATTCTCGTTCTTGAAAAAATCATTTACCGAATCGACTACCACGCCGGATCTCGCGTTAAAAGTCTCTGTGGACGGAACAACGCGCATTACAGGCGGTACCGTTGCGCAGCCCGCTAAAATAAGACACATTGCTAACAGCAACACCCTCTTCATTTTCAGTCCTTCATTATATAAATTACGCACAGACCTGCTGCCGGGTATGCACCAGGTCACTGAATCATAATGGAACTGTATATTTTAACGGCGTTTTTAGTATTTTTCTTTACTGCATGATGTCATTAGTTAAAGATATGTGTTTATTAACCTTGTAGCTGCATTAGTTTGTTGATAC
>JBFLYJ010000662.1:0-1649 GCA_040756635.1 Nitrospirota bacterium | reverse complement strand
AAGAAATTTATAAAAAAAGGCTTCATAGCAGTGTTTAACTCAACCATGCTGTACATAAAGGCCATTTTCTCAAATTCCGACACGTCTAGTTCTCTTGCTTCCATCACAATAAAACTTTCTTTCTCCCTTTCAAAAGCTCCCTCGCATTCATCCGCTAGCAAAAGAAATAAATCTATATCGTCATGATGCTTCTTTACAGACTTCAATAATGTCCTCGCAAACGCAAGATAATTTTTAGATGCAATTGTAAAGACCGCATTCCTTCGGTTAAAATTCATATTCATCCTCGTAATTTCTTATGGTATTGATATTCTGGAATACTTGAGCCGGAACTGCACACATTAGTGCAATCCACGTGTTCTAATCGGGCCAGAGAACTGTTTTAAGCAAAACTAAACAAACTCCTTAAACAATCTGCGAAACCGCTGTATCCACGGCCAGACTGCTGTGTCAACTAGAATGCGGCGCACTGCCAACTTGATTTTGAACAAAATAGCATACGCCATAACGAAACATTTCAGAAGTCTTCTCACCGCGCGATACCTGAATGTTGATAACAAATATTCGACATCCGCATTTGAACGCAAAATAATACCTGGAAATTTCTCGGTTTGTACAGCGCAAACCATGTTCACAACCTGAGGTGGATGCTCCGTCTTAAGGCATTCCAGCCAACTTATTTCACTGTTATTGTAATAAACTCTGAAAGGTCGTCTCATCTCGAAATAAGAATTCTTAGCCCAATTAAGAGAACTCAGCTCTTTACCACCCCATGTTGAATTATAATAGTAAGAGCATTTTTCCCCAACCTGCTTTGGGAAAAGAAACGGATAATGATACATAAAAATGCCAGCACGTGTCATTTCCTCTGCAGAAATCCATTTAAGGCTTCGTAAGTTCCGCCCTTTTTCGTCAACGACAGTTGGCGGTCTGTGGGTAACATACTGATGCCCAACCTTCCAGGAAAACAGTCGATGAACATCTCTTATCATCTTGCGAAGAGATACACTATCTACCACATAATCTAAACCTCCCCAAAAAGTCAGTGTTCGAAATGTAACCGCGGCGATTCCCGGATCATGTTCAAGCATTTCAATTACCCTCTTCATATCTTCGGGTTTATAAAATTCATCTACATCAACCTGCCAGAGGTAATTACCGGTCGCCCTTTTTGCATATGCCTGCGACATTTCTGTCTTCTCAGGCCAAAAACCATTCGGAAATCCGTCATCTTCGGCAGTGACAACCAACACTTTGTTTTCGGTATCTTCCGTTGCTTGAAAATCCCTTAAGGTCTTCAGGGTGCCATCCACTGAGTGGCCGTCTGAAGTCGCGACTTCCTTCGAACCAGGACAGGCGCCCTCTACGACTATGATTTGGTGTGCAAAGGGATAAAGAGCTCGAAGATTATAACGAATAAAAGGCTCACCGTTAAGTACAATAAGCCCAAATGTTATTTGAGGTTTTTCCATAAATATGACCTAACTGGGGGATGCATTATATGATTCCAATAGATCATTTAGGATTATACTCCGCTGCCTAGATAATCCCATGCGAAGCAATAATCGCCTAGCCTGCCTGAAACAATAGCCGCCCCATTCCTGATGCAATACAAACCTTGAATAGCATTCGAAAAATCGCATCCAATC
>JBFLYJ010000661.1:0-1650 GCA_040756635.1 Nitrospirota bacterium | reverse complement strand
AACGTGAATCTGACAGCAGGCGTGCGCCGTGATCACTACAGTGACTTCGGTGATACTACAAATCCGAGAGTGGGAATAGTATGGGGCTTTCGGGAAAACGCGGATTTGAAACTACTTTACGGCAAGGCGTTCAGGGCCCCGAACTTTGTTGAATTATACAACCGCAACAATCCTGTAAATGTGGGGAATATTGACGTGAAGCCTGAAAAAATCAGCACCTATGAGGCGAGCCTCGGCTTCAAACCTGCAAAGTCATTTACCGTTGACCTCAATTATTTCTACAGCGAGATTAAGGACCTCATAGTCTGGAACTCTCAATCGCCCGCCCTGCATGTGAATGCAGGAGAAGCTGACATAGATGGGGTGGAATTAGTACTGACCGGGCAATATACTTCTGAGAATTACTGGAAATTGTCGTATACATATCAGGACCCGAGAGACTCCATGACCGATGAAAGGCTGCCGTATGTTCCAATACACCGCGCATCGGGAAGCTTAAATCACGGGCTTACAAAATATCTCAATATACATACGGATGTATTGTGGACCGGCGAACGGTCGAGACCGGCAGGAGACACAAGGGATGATATCGCTGCTTATACGACAGTTGATCTTGCCCTGACGTTAAAGAACTTTTACAAAACCCTTGAGATACAGGGTACGGTACATAACCTGTTTGATGAGAAGTATGAAGACCCTGACACATCCGGGGCATCACAGCTTGTTCCCGGCGATTTTCCGAGGGATGGGATTTCAGGAATAATAACTGCAAGTTATAAATTTTAAATAGAGGAGAACGTATCGATAAGGGTCTTCATGACGACATTTATTCTAATGAAGATAAGCTTAAAAAAGCAGCTTCTTATACTGACGGCCGCATTAATATGCTTCTGCTTTGTGTCCGCTGCGCATTCCGCCGACGTTCTGATTATCGGCGACACAGAGCTGCAACCTGTATCCGATGTGATAACAGCAATAGACGGTGTCATAGACAATGACTCAGCGGTCAAATCAGCAAAAGAGGTCAGAGATGATCTGAATGACATTGTCTTGAAAGAGAAAGTTAAGGTCGTAATAGCACTTGGCAGGGACGCGGTTGATATAGCAATCAAACTGCCGGAGTCTGTTTCGGTCATTTACGGTTTGATAATCAAGCCTCCTGACACAAAGAGAAGAAATATCACAGGCGTCTATATGTGGACCCCTGTAAACGAGTACCTATCAATTTTCAGTAAATACTTTCCCGGCATAAAGAAAGTGGGAATGACATGCCTGCCCGAATGCGTGGACTTCATAAAATCCACTGTGGACCCGTCATGGCTGGAGATACGCGCCGCCAAAAACTCATATGAATTCATAGAAAAGATCGCTTCTTTCAAGGGGAAAGTGGACGCCATTCTGCTTCTTCCGGACAAGGATCTCATCTCAAGCAAGGCCGTTGAAGACGTCTACCTTTTCTCATTCACAAATAAAATACCAGTGGTCGGCATTTCGGAAAAGTACGTGAAGACAGGATCGCTCTTTTCGCTTGTCTTTGACGAGGCCGCAATCGGCAGGCAGATAGGACGCCTTGCCCTTGACGTGCTCATGAAGGGCAGCGCCGCCGGCATGCCGCCGCTGCCCCCGGACAAGTTCAAGCTTTACATAAAT
>JBFLYJ010000660.1:0-1668 GCA_040756635.1 Nitrospirota bacterium | reverse complement strand
TCAGCCCCTCTTCTTCAATTGAATTTTTGAAAAACAAAAACAGGTACCGCATACTCCCCTGGCATTCCATAAGCTCTACCGGCCGGATTAAAAGCATCCTGTTATTTTCACACGTGCCGCTGAATGAACTGGGGGGCAGGACTATCGCTGTCTCTTCAGCGTCTGATACATCCGCCGCCATGCTGAAGATTATTCTTAGGGAGTTCTGTTCATTAGAGTGTAAATTCAGAAAGACCGACCTTCGCAGCGTCAAAAATATTCTGTCATCTGCATCGGCGGTCCTTCATATCGGCGATACCGCTATGATAGAAGCGCAGAAGCATTCCGCGACTGGCCAATCTTCATCCTTATATATCTATGACCTTGGAGAGTTATGGCAGAAATATACTGGACTGCCTTTTGTCTACGCGCTGTGGGTCGTGAGAAAAAAAGCGCTTGAAGAGAAGACAGAGTTAATCAAGAAGCTTTCTGCTGATCTGATCAACGCGAAAAACTACGCGGAAAAAAAGCTGACCCTTATATCCAGGGCAGCCCCTCAGAGAAAATGGATAAGCGAAAAAGACCTCGTCCATTACTGGAACATCATCTCTTACGATTTTACGGACAAACACCTTGAAGGACTGAGACTGTTCGAAAAATACGCTCTCAATAAATAAGAATTCCTTCCTGTCACAACCATGCCACAATGACAATCTTTTTGTCTGTTTGACATTATAACTTATTGTTATTTAAGTATATATCCTTATCTTTCATATCACTTCATATTTGCCCTTAATGGCACATAATTTGCAAAAATCCGGTAATGCTTTCTTAAAACATTATTAATAACCATCAATCATTTAAGGAGGGGAAGTCCATGTTCAAGCGGCACCGTTTTTTTATTCTTCTATTTTCACTGTTCGTATTAATTTCATCTGCTCATCTGACCCATGTCTCAGCACAGACATGCCTGGACAATGACGGTGACGGGTACGGCAAACCGGGCAACGCGTCATGTCCGAAAGGCAATAAAACGGACTGCGATGACAGTGATCCTAAGGTCTATCCCGGAGCGCCTGAAATCTGCGACGGTAAGGACTCCAACTGCGACGGCTGGAAACCATCAACAGACAGAGACTCCGATGGTGACGGGGTCCCCATGTGCAAGAATGACTGCAATGATAATGATCCCACGGTTTATCCCGGCGCTGCTGAAATCTGCGACGGCAAAGACAATAACTGTGACTATAGAATACCGACAAACGAAAAAGACGGCGACGGGGACGGATATCTTGCCTGCGGAACACCCGCTGACTGTAATGACAATGACCCTTATATCAATCCGGGGATGCAGGAATGGTGCTCGGACGGCAAGGACAACAACTGCAACAGCCAGGTTGATGAGCCCCCGTGTATCTGCCCTGACGCGGACAACGACGGCTTTACCGCTTCCTACTGCGGCGGCACTGACTGTGTTGATACCGACAACACCGTTTATCCCGGAGCGCCTGAGCTCTGCACTGACGGCAAGGACAACGACTGCAACGGGTTGCAGGACTGCTCAGACCCCAACGCTGTAAACTGTCCGCCGATAACGGATGCTGACGGTGACGGTTATGACATTGCCGGTATATGCGGCACGCCGGACTGCGACGACAGTGATCCGAATGTATATCCCGGAGCACCTGA
>JBFLYJ010000066.1:0-10940 GCA_040756635.1 Nitrospirota bacterium | reverse complement strand
CTTTTCATCTCATGCGGGGGGGGCGGCGGTGGTGGTGGTGGAGGAAGTTCATCATCAGGTTCTTCGTCGAGCACACCAACGTTTACTATCACAACGATTGACAGCACGGGTGATGTGGGATGGTATTCTTCAATCGCCGTCGGTTCTGTTCATATCGCCTATTATGACGCAACAAATGGTAATCTCAAATACGCATACAATAATGGCAGCAGCTGGGATACCCCTGTAACCATAGATGGGAATGATACTGATAATCTTGGTTGGGATACCTCTATCGCTTTGGATTCAAACGATTATGCACACATAAGCTATTATGACAATAATAGCTCGAAAGGAAACTTGAAATATATTCATTATAACGGAACATCCTGGTCAACTCCTGTCATTCTGGACGGTGATAATACGAATACCGTAGGATGGAATTCTTCCATGATACTTGATGCTTCGGATAGGATTTACATAAGTTATTATGATGCAAGTACGGGTCAGCAAAATCTTAAATATATACATTATGATGGCGTATCATGGTCGGTACCCGAAACAATTGACGGTGATGCCACGGATGATGTAGGTGAGTATTCCTCAATAGCATTAGATTCTTCCAACCGCGCACATATTAGTTATTATGATGCCGACAACGGTAACCTTAAATACATTTACTATAACGGTACGTCATGGTCAGTACCCGAAATAATTGATGGTGATGTCACTGATGATGTTGGCCAGTATAATTCTATGGCAATGGACTCTTCTGATCATCCTCATGTAAGTTATTTTGATGCCATCAATGGTAATTTGATGTACGCTCATTACACCGGAACCACATGGAGCATCGAATTAATAGACGGCACCGACGCGGATTTTATCGGATGGAACACATCGTTAGCATTAGATACTAACGACAAAGTTCATATTTCCTATTATGACGCCACCAATGGTTATCTTAAATATGCCACTAACGCTTCCGGATCATGGGTTATTACTACCGTAGACAGTTCCTCAGATGTCGGAGAATTCTCTTCTATAGCAGTAGGATCAGATGGCAAGATCCATATAAGTTATTATGATAATATTAATGGAAATCTTAAGTACGCGGTAAAATAGAGAATGGTCATGAAACAGATTACCGTGCTTATCGCTTGAAGTAAATTCGTAACTTCAGTAGAGGTAATATTAAAACTGATCAGGTAAAGTTCGGCCCAGGCGTCCGTTTAATAAAACACCGGCCATCTAAAATACATATTTAATAAGTACAAACCCGCCGATAAGAAGGGCCATAAATGCCCAGCATAAAAGATTAAAGTACTTATCTATAAAGACCTTGATAGATGGTCCGAATTTCCATATAAGACCGGCAACAAGAAAAAAACGGGTGCTTCTGCCTATTATCGATCCAAGCACGAACATCCAGAAATCAAATTCAAATACTCCTGAAGCGATAGTAAATACCTTGTAGGGAATCGGTGTTACAGCGGCAATCAGAATCCCCAAAAAGCCGTATGTATCGTACTGAATTTTCAATGCTTTCATTATCTCCTGCCCATGATAGAAATCAACTATAGGTTTACCGACAGCTTCATATCCGTAGAACCCGATCCCGTAACCAAGAATACCGCCAAGCACTGACGCAACCATACATATGAACGCATATCTGAAAGCTTTCCCAGGCATGGCAATCGCCATTGTTATTAGTAAAACATCCGGTGGAACCGGGAAAAACGATGATTCGGCAAAAGAAAGCATGAACAGCGCCGGAACAGCATATGGTGTCTGGGCCCAATGCAGGACCCAATCGTAAATCATTTTTACCAATTTCATCAGTTAGTCATCCCTTCTAAAACATTATTTAATCAATTACACAGGGTAGTGAATTAATACTGATAAATAATTTTACGCTATTAGCACAGAAAAAAGGCGGGGTCAAAAGCACCGCCTTTATTGTTAAGCATGCTGCCTAACTTTATGGGGGGAGTTTAACCGCCGCCGCTGCAAAGAAAAAGTATTAATGCTTTGTTATGATCTCCTGATCATTTACTGCTTAATTAAACTAAACTTTATCTAAAAAAATGAACTGTTCAATAAAACCGAAATCAATTAATATTATTATTTTAAAAGCAGTTAGGCTCACTTCACTAATAAATCAATTAATAAGAATACATCTCTAGCCTTTTATCAATACCGCATCATTTACGTATTCTTCGTGCAGATATTTTAATGAAGTAGGTACTATTATAACAGCCCTTATGGTCTATGTCCAGCAAAAAATTTGCGTTCGAAAAAACTGCTTAATCCGGCCCGAAAAGTCCGCTCAAATTCCGGTTTTTTTCTTTACGGCCTGCCTTGCAAGCATGTCCGCCTCTGTATTTTTCTCCCTGCGAATATGAACTACACTGTACTCGTCAAACTCTTTCAATACATTTATTGCCCTGACCCACAAAGGTATTAACTTTTCATTTTTTACTTTATATATTCCATTTATCTGTCTTACGAGAAGTTCGGAATCGAGAAATATATTAATTCTCTCTATCCCCAGAGATCTTGCTTTCTCGATGCCTCTGATAAACGCCGTATACTCAGCAATATTATTTGTGGCTATACCAATATATTCAGAAATTCTGTGAGTGTCACTGATCTTCCCACACTGCATGTTATGATCCACAAAATCAATTACTACTCCGATCCCGGACTCTCCAGGATTTCCACTTGACGCGCCGTCACAATGCATAACGGCACATTTTCTGATTTTTTCCGGTGGATCAACTGTGCCAAATAAATCTGTCTGCATCCCTTTATTATTAAACAGGGGTTCCGGCATTAAGATAATATCGTTGGATTCTCAGACTGATCTGCGGATCCGGGGGGAGGCTTGATGTAGAGATATCTTTTGCAAAAAAAACAGTTGTATAAGGCATCGCCCTTCTTAATATCATTATATAACTGAGGAGGGATATTTGTATTACAGCCGAGACATATTTCGTCTCTTGTTTCCACCACTACTTTATCTCCATATTTTTTCAGGAGATTCATGTACTGTGAATAATTCTCATCATCCAGCCGAGCTATAAAATCCTTTCTCTTGGATTTTTCCGTTTCGAGCTCGGCCGCTATTTTCTTCTGCTCCTCAGCTAATATCTTTTCCTGGATTTTATATTCGTCTTCCGCCTTTTTAACCTTTACCTCATCGACCTTTATTACCTTTTCAAACTCCTCTATTTCTTCCATAATTACAAGAAGTTCATCTTCGATTTTAGCCATATTTTTTTCAAAAACCTGAATTTCCTTCTTGTGGGCCTCGTATTCCTTATTTGTCTTGATATCGCTGCTCCTGGATTTCAGTTTGTTGATCTTATCCTGCATTTCATCCAGTTGAAGGTCCTTGTCCTTTTTCTTTTTGTTTAGGGCACTGTGCTTCGTCTTTGTTTTTTGAAATAATTCATTTGCTTGTTGGAGGGGGGTACTGAAATGTTCCAGCTTTCGGGGTATCGCTTCGACCTTTTCAGCCATTGCGATGATAGAGGAATCCAGTTCCTGAAGTTCAATTAAGAATTTCAGTTGCTCATTCAATTTCGCCACCGGGATTAGTGAATATCAAAGAGTAGCTGGTCATCGAAAATTATTTATTACCTGTACGCTGTTAATAGTATGATCCAGATTTGGTGGGCCCACCAGGACTCGAACCTGGGACCAACCGGTTATGAGCCGGTAGCTCTTCCAGCTGAGCTATGGGCCCTGCTCAGTTGTTCATAAACAAGACATTCTATGATAAAACACCCATAAAAGTAAACCCTGCAACGATATAAAAAATACCGATATCAGTATCGCATCACCGGTTTATTGGAGGAACCTCATTAACAGAAGACCTGTACGTCTGTAAAAAATGAATGATAAGTTTTCAGAGGTTGAACTGCCTTACCCAGACGGGTTATTGCCATTTAGTTTAAATTCGAATGACCTGAAAGTAATTTCTTACTACAGATTCTTACTTACGGCAACCCGCTGGTAAAATTCGCACTTTTTACAATTACCTATCTTCTGAGCGATAGCCCCGTTGACCTTTTTCCCGCAAAATGTCCCGGCAATGGCCCAGCATATGCGGCCATAGCTAGGGTAAGCCGGACAAATCATCTGCGCGGAGCCTTCAGCCTTTTCCACACCGCATTTATTAAATTCCCAGCATTTAATGTTCTCTCCGTTTTCTGTGCTCTGATACGGGAAATACATTTTAATGGAAGTCCCCTTTCCCAGCTCGCTGTGCGCAAATATCAATCCGTTATGTTCGTCTATTATCTTCTTGCATATGGAAAGACCCAGCCCGGTACCTGCGCCGATTTCCTTAGTTGTATAGAAAGGATCAAAAATAAGATTTAATGCCTCCGGAGGCAGTCCCGGACCCGTGTCGCTAACTTCGACAGCAATATAATTGACTTCATTTAATTCTTCCATGCAGGTGATGACCTTAAGCTTCCCTCCCTTTGACATAACATCAATGGCATTTGACAGGAGGTTATTTACCGCCTGACGCACCTGGTCTTTATCAATTAATATTTCAGGAAGTGACGTGTCCAATTCTTCTTCAACCTCGATGGACTGTTCTTCGAATATCCCGGAATAAGCATGAAGGGCCTCCCTGATGGCTGTGTTTATTTCCTGATATTCCATGTTGTATTTTGTTTCTCTTGAAAATGAAAGGACATCTTTGAGAATTCGTTCCAGCCTGTCGACTTCCGCGACAACAATGTCGGAATATTCTTTTTCCCTGGTGCCCCCCAAGAGTTTTTTATTTAGTCTCCTCGCAAAACCGCCTATCGATGTCAAAGGATTTCTTATTTCATGAGCAACATCGGCAGTCAGCCGCCCCAGTGCGGACAGCTTTTCAGTCTGGATGAGTTTTACCTGTATCTCCCGCAATTCATCAATATATTTATTCAGGTCCTGATTAAGCTTCTCTATCTTGACCTTGTCGCTTTTCAATTTCTGGGAAAGCATGCCGAGCGGCACTGCCAATAAAAACAGAAACGAAATTCTGACCAGAAAATCGGTCCAGTGAAGTTCATAGAACCCGTAACTGCAGCTGAGGTAATAGGCGACCGCGGCCGCGGCGGCTATCGCAGTCCCGGGGACAAGTCCGTAATAAAATGTGTAAAGTGCGGTAACTAGATAAAACCCATTAAAAAATGAACTGCTGAATCCGCCCGTCTCCTTGACAAGCATGGACGCAAACAGGATGTCAAACAACAAGGCAAATCCGTATATGCTTTTTTTTATCGCGGGAGACAGCAGCAGCCAGGCATATATCAGAAAACTGTAAATAGAAAAGAAAAAACCTATCCTGCTTACGAGATTGAACGTGTCCGAAGGGATATTGGAAAACAAAAGCCAACCGAGACCACCTAAAAAAATAATTATTCGCAAGGAAACAAAAGCAACATCGGCTATCTCGATATTGGCTTTGATAATGCCGTACTGTTTTATTATTTTCTCTTTGAGATTCATGAAAGAGATTCCCGGATTAATAATTCTCTTGTCTTATCAGGGAGCATTAAATAATTTATTCAGGTCCAGTATTTTGTGATCCTGTCTCTATGATAACAGTTTATTTATGCATATTGTCTTTTAATTCGGAAAAATACCTGGGCTCTTAAAGTCAACTCTCTTTAATCGCAAGGCCTCAAATTTCTTGCAATTATCGGAATAATATTTTCATTTTCATCAATCTTTTTAAAAAGGAAAACCGCGTCAATATCCGGTTGATGTTTTGGTATGCTATCATTCATAATACTGGCATGAATCCCACATTTAAAAAGGTCCACTCGGAAATTCAGCGAGGAATGAAACTTTCCAGGTGCAGGAAATGCGGCTGCATGAGGGGGACGCTCGAAAATCTTAAAGCATCACTTCCGCTGTTAAAGCTTAAAGACGCCTCTGAACTTCTGCAAAATGTGAATGAGTGGTCTTCACAGCTCGAACCTCAGGAATACCCGTGTTACGGCTGTAAATATTGCATACCTCCGGAGGCCATGACGATATTGACATCAAAATATCCGTTGCTGGCGTCCGCGACGTTATCAAGCTGTGAGATTAAGGTGAGTGATGATTCCTGGCCGCAGGTCGAGGGGGAGTATACGGTCCTGGACAAATCTGCCTCTGTCGCGGTCACGACCCTCTCAAGCGTTAAACTGGAAGCAAAACTCGCAAAGCTCAAACCGGCAGGCCTTTGTATTGTAGGGAAAACCGAAACAGAAAATATCGGCATTGATAAAATAATCAAGAATGTCGTCTCAAATCCTGCCATCACATCCATCATCGCCGCCGGCAAGGACACCGAAGGGCACAAGAGCGGTAAAACACTGCTGGCGCTCTGGGAGAACGGGGTGGACAAAAATATGCGCGTAATCGGTTCCGATGGAAGACGTCCTATTCTGAAAAATGTATCGCCGGCAGATGTGGATGCGTTCAGAAAACAGATCAGGATTGAAAACATGATCGGGTGTGAGGACACCAGATTACTGGCTAAAAAAATTGCCGAACTTTCCAGTGAGGCAGCCCTTCAGCCGGCTGTCTCAGGCTGCGGCTGCCACGGCAGTTGCTGCGATACGGCTGCCATTTCTTTGCCGTCCATTTCAATTTCTATACCGTCTTCCGCTGTCCCCACTGTGAAGGCAAAGAAGTTCAGCAAATCTTCTATCAAACTGGACAAGGCAGGATATTTCGTCATTCTTCCTCAAAAAGACAAGTCGAATATTTTAGTGGAACATTATTCATACGACAACAAACTGATAAGAAAAATAGAAGGCAAAAACAGCCGTGATATATATCTGACGATTGTGGGAAACAACTGGGTCACGGATTTAGGACATGCAGCATACCTGGGCAAAGAACTTTCGAGGGCAGAGCAGTCCATGAAGAAAGGTTACAAGTTTGTTCAGGACGGAGCGTAGGTAAAACATTTTTCAAAGTTAAGACTTGGTAATCCGGTAGAGTTTTATCTGAAACAGAAACTCCACGATAATACTTTAGGGATTCTTTAACAATATTCCTTTTAACTTCTTTAAGCATTAGACTTTTTTATTGATCACCATGGGAAAAGTAACAGCAGTCGCCAACCAGAAGGGCGGGGTCGGTAAAACAACAACATCCATTAATGTGTCGGCCTCGCTTGCGTCGGCAGGGAAGCGCGTTCTCCTCGTTGATACCGATCCTCAGGGCAACTCAACAAGCGGGCTTGGTATTGATAAGGACAATCTCAAAGGCAGCATCTACGATTTATATACGGAAGCAAAAACCATTGAAGAAGTTATTCAAAACACCGGGATGGAGCACCTGAAAATCATATCCTCCAATATAGACCTCATAGGCGCTGAACTGGAACTTTTCGGGAAGGACAGCAGGGAGACCATCCTTAAGCGTGCCCTGGAACCCGTCAAGAATGATTATGATTATATTTTCATCGACTGTCCGCCTTCTCTGAGTCTTCTGACGTTAAACGCGCTTGTGGCCGCCGACAGCCTGCTGGTTCCGATGCAGTGCGAATATTACGCCCTTGAAGGCATAAGCATGCTGCTAAGGACGTTTAATTTAATAAAGGACTCGTTTAATCCCGATCTTGAAATCGAAGGGATATTACTCACCATGTTTGACGGACGAAATACACTCGCCAACCAGGTATCGGAAGAATTGAGAAGACATTTCGGCGATAAGGTATACAGGACGCTCATTCCGAGAAACGTGACTCTGGCTGAAGCGCCAAGTCATGGAAAACCTGTTATACTATACGACATCCGTTCCAAAGGAGCTCAGAGTTACCTGGATCTTGCAAAGGAGATGATGGGAAATGAAACCGGCACTCGGTAAAGGACTGTCCGCACTTATTCCTCAGAAGGAAAAAGTGAAGGTGAAAAGCGGGGAGATCCTTGAACTTGACATAAAGGCTATTAAGCCCAATGAATACCAGCCAAGGCGTATATTTAAAGACGGGGCACTGAATGATCTTGTCGCGTCAATCAAGGAAAAGGGCGTTATCCAGCCAGTAATCGTAAGAACGTCATCTGACAATTCATACGAATTAATCGCAGGTGAGAGAAGGCTTAGGGCCGCGGGGCTGGCCGGCCTGAAGGTTATCCCCGCGATCGTAAAGGAAGCCGCGCCTGTCGAGTCCCTGGAACTCGCACTCATAGAAAACATCCAGAGGGAAGATCTCAATCCCCTTGAGACGGCAGAGGCATTTGACCGTCTGATAAAAGATTTCAAAATGACTCATGACGACTTGTCCCAAAAAGTCGGCAAAGACAGGGCCACGGTAACCAATTATCTCAGGATTTTAAAGCTGCCTCTGGAGATCAGAAAATGGATCGCTGAAGGATCCTTAAGCATAGGCCACGCAAAGGCACTGCTCCAGGTAGAAAACCAGAGACAGCAGCTCGAAATCGCTTCAAAGATAATCAAGAACGGACTGAGCGTCAGAGAAGCAGAGGCGCTCGGCAGGAAGAGCTCGTCACCAGGCGCCTCCAGTTTAAAACGGCACTCATCCAGAGACCCCCAAATCGCATCGCTTGAAGAAAAACTAATGCACAGCCTGGGCACGAAAGTCCGCCTCATCCACAAATCAACCAAAAAGGGAAGGATTGAGATCGATTATTTTTCTCTTGAGGAATTAGACAGGCTGCTGGATGTATTAATAAATTAGCCGTAAATTCAATACCTTTATTTTCCTATTTGTTCCAGAAGTATCCAGTTAAATATTTATAGCGGACATGTGTGCTTAATAAATATTTATGGCAATTCCTTAGTAGATGCATAATAATGCAAAGCAGGCATGATACAGTATTTTCGTCTCATTCTCCTCCCGCATCCTGCGTGACTCCAAGGCCTTTGCCTGTTAAGACCTCCTGTCTTCACTACCGGCAAAAAAATCCGCTCAAATACTGTATCATGCCTGCCGTCTCTTGTTGAATAAAGGTTATAAGCCATAAGAGTAAATTCTGAAATCATATTGCGTTATAAATATTTATTAAGCATGGATATCCGGACTTGCTCAAATTAAATTTAACCGGACACTTCTGATATCAAATATAAAAGCAGCCGGGTGTGGGGGTGCCCGGCTGCTTCAAGAAAGGTAAGAGACAAATTCTCTTACCAGCAACGGCCGCCATATGCCGACAAATTCCCGTCAGCCATCCGGGGTGCTTTTTCACGTATCTGTGACTTTATATCATATATTTCTTTCCTGAGGTTAGACAGAGTTTCCAGCGTAGTCTTTGGGTCGCGACTCGCTTCAAAGTATTCAAACTTTTTATTGTGAAGTTCCTTTCTCAGGTCCACAGTCTCATCAAGAAATTTCTGGTCAGATACGCCTCCCCTGGCGCGCATGCCCATAAACATTCCGCCGTAACCGGGCCCGCTCATCCAGGTACCATATCCGGGGCCCATCATGTGACCGCCCGGTCTTCCCGGTCCATGGGCAAAGGCCAATGCCCCTGCTGAAATTATCAATAACACCGCGATCCCTGCCAATACTTTTTTCATGGTGTACCTCCGTGACTTATTGTTATTAGTTCTGTTTCTATGACTTAAGATTAACCGGGTTATTTGAAGAAAGAATGAATAAAACATGAATATTTCATGAAGATACAAAGGGGCAACCGGGACCGCCCGCGGAATGATATGATGCTGATAAGTAAAACCAGTAATATAATCCGTTATGGTTGTCTTACTTTCACGCTTACCGCTTTAATGCACATTGTTTCTGTCTGTCGTATTTTAAGCGCGATTAATATAAAATATACGTACCGATCAGGACTGGAGAAATGTTAAATGAAACGGTTTAGAATCTATCCTTATATTATTGTGCTTTTATTCTTGATGCCGGGTATATATTCTTGTCAGAAAGAGCAGCAAGCGCCCATTGAAAGCGCGGACGAGAATAGCCTGAGCAGTTTACCTGCCTCGGATAAACGTATTGCCGATATTTTGGCCTCGATGAATATGCACCACTTTACCGAATCGGACAAGGCCCCCGATTTCGAATTGGATTCTGTGCAGGGCGGCAGAGTTCGTCTTTCGGAATATCAAGGGAAGGTTGTGCTTCTGAGTTTCTGGGCCACATGGTGACCATGGTGCAGGAAGGAGTTGCCTTCCCTGGAAAATCTGCAGCACCACTTCAGGGGGAAACCCTTTTCCGTTATAGCCGTTGATGTTCAGGAAGACAAAGAAACAGTCCAAAGGTTTCTGAACGCTCAGGGCATCACGTACATAAACCTTCTCGACACAGACGGCAGTACAAGCGCAATATACGGTGTAAATTCAACTCCGGTGAAATTCCTGATCGACACAAACGGGACGCTGGTGGGAGCGGGGCTTGGTTATAAAGAATGGGACACGGATGATTTTAAATTTCTTATCCAGATGTTGATCGATTCAGGGGCGAATAAATAAATCCGCCCGGCCAAATTATTTCTCTACGCCGCCGGCTTCTTTTATCTTTTCCAGAAGTTCTTTGTACTGGCTGTCAGCGTATGCAAGCCCGTATTTATTTTCCCCCGTTATCCCGACATCTCTCCAACCCTTTTCTTTTTCATATATTTCCATGCTCATCAAATCCAGATTCCCGTCTCCGCCGTCGTCAAAATATTCAATGCGTTTAAAATATTCAGGCAGATTATCCTGAGTACTGACCACGACATTTGCCGGTCCATTTTGTTTCTGCAAGGTGAAATAAACCACCGACCTTCCATCTATTTCACCTTCCCATTGTTTTTTATCATCAGGTGTTACAAATTTTAACTGTGGGACGACGATGTTATGTTTTTCTGCAGTAAGACCGTCCGGTTTTTCCTGAGCGCCTGCGCATCCTGAAATATTTAATACCAGCAAAATGACTGCTGCCAGAACCGACTTTGATAGACACATATTAACCCCGGGAATTAATTGATGCAGTTATTAAT
>JBFLYJ010000659.1:0-1689 GCA_040756635.1 Nitrospirota bacterium | reverse complement strand
CAGACTGGTACAAAGATGGGTCATATCCGCCAAGCACCTCCTCCTGCTTTTTCAATTCGCGGGTTCTTTTATCCATATCATAATCGAATACTGACCTTGGAGTGATTAAGGAAGTGTAGTTGAATCGAAGCAAATTAGTATTAAAATCAGGATTTTTATCCTGCCAGAAAGTATAAACCGGCTCAGGAAAATCGACATAGTGAACCTGATTGTTGGTCAGATTGGTGATGCGGATTTTCTTCAGCCCTCTTTCCCGCTCATAAACAACCAGGTGATTTTTGAAAACCTCGATATTGTCTATCTTCACCGAATCACGTTGAGGAATGACCTCTTTCCAGTTATTTTTGGAAGGATCAGTGACGGGTGCTTCCATCAACTTGAAATTCTTCGCATTATCATTAGTCAAAATGTAGAATTTGTCCCCGTGTTGATCAACTGAATACTCCATCTCGTGCTGTCGGGGCTGAACCATTTTGAAATCCTCAGCCGGATGGTCAGCATTCAGATAACGCACCTCTGATGTGGTCATACTCTCCAGGGTCAGAAAAATATATCCTCTGCTTTTCGATTTTTTTAAGCCTAATTCAAAAGCTTCATCTTCTTCATGATATACCAAAGCATCGTCTTTTGGATCAGACCCTACTGTATGTCTGTAAAGTTTGTAGGGGCGTTTAGCCTCATCCAGGGTATTGTAGAAGACAGTCTTGTTATCATTAGCCCATTCAGCTGAATAAGATGTATTCGGGATAACATCGTTAAACAACTTGCCTGACTTGAGGTCTTTGATATAAAAGGTAAAATCCTCAGCGCCGGTTGTGTCCGTGGAATAGGCTAAAAGCTGATGATTGGGGCTTACCCTGTAAACTCCAATGTCGAGATACTTATGCCCCCTGGCAAGCTCATTCGCATCCAGCAAAATCTCTTCCTTGGCATCCAGGATGCCTTTTTTCCTGCAATAAATCTTGTACTGTTTTCCTTTTTCCTCGCGGGTATAATAGAAATAATTATCAATTTTCTCCGGAACAGTCATATCTGTTTCCTTTATCCGGCTCAGCATTTCCTTGTATAGTTTCTCCTGCAATTTCTCAGTAGTCTTCATCACCGTTTCAGTATATTTGTTCTCAGCCTGGAGGTATTTGATAACCTCAGGATTATTCTTATCCCTGAGCCAGAAGTAGTTGTCAACCCGGATGTCTCCGAACGATGTGTCCACTTTAGGAATCATTTCGGCAATGGGCGGAGCAACATTCTGGGCAACGGTGACAGTTGCATACCAGGAAAAGAGTAGACTGAATAAAACTACCCAAACCAGCTCAGAAGACAATTTACGTTTTAGCAGCATATTGAACACTCCTATATGATAATTTTTTTCATGGTTCATTTCTTTCGTAGGTACTGGAATTCCAATTCCTAAATGAACAAAAATGCAAAGAGTTATTATTCATCTGCCCTCCTCTGGAGGAGGCAATTGTTTTAGGATAAGGTGCTTCAGTGCTTCTTTAGCGGACAGCCCTTTTATTATGATATTGGAGGTACATGCATCTACCCGACTTACGTTGTTGTATATTGTTTTATAATGATCATATCTCGTTCGCCAGATCTTCAAGTGTCCGTCCCTTTCCTTTAGCAACATATCATATAAATTTCTAGTTCTGTAAATACTATCCTCTACTGCACTTTTGAAATCTT